>CAZITS010000350.1:0-6164 GCA_964542185.1 uncultured Pirellulaceae bacterium | reverse complement strand
AGGTCTCGGATGACGCTGGGTGTATACAGGCTGTAACTGGATCGTCGTTCAGTTTCTTGAATGCGATCAAATTGTTCCAGTAACAAGAGTTTTTGTTCTTGCGTCCACCCGGTTTTGAGGAATCGCAGGTGCATGGCCAGGTGCATCTTTTCCATATCCGGGGCATCGCTTTCCAGGAAAGCGAAAAAACGATCGAGGATGCTGTCCGTTTGCATGTAGATCAGCAGTCGGACAAGTTCACGATTCATTGTGTTTGTGCCGGCAGGAAATTCTTCGGCGAGGTTTTCGCGGAATTTGGCATAGTCGTCGACTTGCACGTCGCTGCGCATCAACGCAACTTGAATCACACGCAACATGGCCACAAAGTCTTGATCACTGATGAATTCTTCCATTAGTACACTAAACCGTTGCAGGATTGCCTGGGCGTTTTCATTATTCGGTTGGCTCGTCATCAGCGCCAGGGCACCCTGGACGAAACTCCGGTGGTCGTCGGTTTCGAGTATTACATCTCGCCACGTTTCAGCAGGCATGCGTTCGAGCAAGCGACGAGCAGCCCAGGACTCATGGCGGTCATCCGACGCCAGGATTGGCAATAGGGATTCCAGGGGGGGCGCTTGTGTTGCGCGGAGCAGCGCTTCGCAGACTTTTCGGCGTACCATCCGATCGGGATCGTCAAGCAGTTCGATTAACCGTTCTTTGGTAGTCTCATCGGCATGTAGACCCATCAAGTCGACCGCCTTGGCACGCACCAGTTCACTCTCTTCTTCGGAGAGTTCAAGCAGCAAATCGGGACTCGGCGGTGGCCCGTAGAGTTGCATGATGTCGAGGGCCCGCGTCCGGTAGTACCAGGGGTTTTGGTTGCTGCGAGTGACACTTTCGATGCGTTGGTCCCACTCTTCTCCCATTTCTCGTTTAATGCGCGCGATGTTCTGCCTGGCCCAGGCACTTTGCAGCTGTGGTTGTCGAATTGCTGCAGCGATTCCCTCTCCCAGGTTGGTGACGCTACTCGGCACCTTGCCTTTCCAGGTTACCCGGTAAATCGCGCCTCGCGTTCCCCTGCCACCGGTAGCGAAGTACAGGCCGCCATCAGGTCCAACGTCGAGGTCGGTCACATTGAGAGGACTGCCTTCCAGGAACACCTCGCTGTTGGCGGTGTAGGAACTGCCGTGCTGTTTGAATCGAACGGACAGAATGCGGCCGCTGGACCAGTCCGCCAGAAAAATGGAGTTGTGGTATTTTTCCGGGAACATGAAGTGACTGTAGGTGACCGCACCGGTAGGCGAGCCACGCCCGGTTTCCAGAATGCTGGGGAGCCGATCCACAAAATGCTCTGGCCACTTTGCCCAGCCGCTGCGCCAACCGAATTCACTCCCCGCGGTGACGTGATAGAGGCTCGGAGGGCGATACCAGGTCATACCCTGGTCTGCTTCCAGATCGCTGTCTTGTACGAACAAGTCTCCTAGCTGATTGAATGTCAGATCGTAAGCATTTCGCAGCCCGCCCGCTACAAGTTGTACGGAACTGCCATCAACATCGGTGCGCAGTACAACGCCTCCTGGAGCTTGTACGCCTTCGGCGTGACCGCTGGGATCTTCGTAGCGAGGTTGAATCAGGTCACCTTCATAATAGTCATGATACGGGCTTTCCGTGTCGTAAGGACGATCGCTTTCTGCGAGATTGCCTACAACCAAATAGAGCAACCCATCGGGACCGAGAGTAATACCATGAGGCCCGTGCTCGACGTTCTCGCCGCGCATCGGAATGAGTGTCTTTACGGTTTCCATCTTGCCGTCGCGGTCATTGTCAGAGAGGCGGTAGAGTGCCTGGCCGTCTGGCCCGTCACCTGTCACGAACACCGATCCATTCAGCGCGAGTATTCCCTGGCAGTTGTTAACCTGGTCACAGTAGACACTGACTTTGTCCAACGGGCCATCGGACTTGTCGGTGCTCAGCAGCAGTAAAGGACCATTTTCGACCGAGGCGATGATTCGTCCAAATTCATCAAACGTCAAGGCAATCAATGAAGCGGAATCGTAGTCGGCGGCATCGAAGATGCGTTCAACTCTGAATTCACGGCGTACCTGAAAGCTTTCAGGCTGATTATCCTCTTCTGGTTCCGTTTCCTGGGCGGTTTCGTTGTTCTGATCCCAGGGGACTGTTTCGCCTAGCGTGCCAAACGTTTGGGCAGTTTTCCAGCCAGAGTCGTTGTAGATCGACGTTTGCCAAAGCGGGAGCGGGCGTAGATTGGTTTTCCAGGAATCGTCGGTTGAGAAAGATGTCCAATCGTCGCCGTCTTCCTTGATCATGACGCGGGCCGCGACTGCTGCGGTGGAGCCCTTTTTGTTACGGATGCGCAACGCCAGTGTATTGGTACCGCTTTTGATGAGTTCACTGAGGTCGATCTGGTCGAGTTGTCGTGTTCCTTCACCTCGACCGATGAGCCGACCGTTGAGAAACAACTCATAGGAGTCGTCTGCTGCCAGCGTAATCGTGGCTTCGGAGGGATTCTTGACCTTGAAGCTTTTGCGGAAATAACACGAACCGAGTGGTACTTTTGCCTTCTGATGCTCCGGTGACCAGATCCATTCTGCTTCTTGCGCGTAGGCTGGTACGAGTGACGCTGATAACAGGAGAGCAACAAAGGCTAGTCTGTTTGCGTGTCGGTAACGGGAGTACGTGCGTTCAACAAGCAGGCTTGTCATGTCTATTTCTCTTCCTCATTCGTCGGAGATCACGGTTGCCTGGTCGCGGGCGTGGTTTGCATCGAACAGCCGATGTGCCACAGCGGTAGCGGGGCGGGGAGAGTAACGGCAAACAGGCTTTCAGATCAACACGAAACAAGTCCGCAAACTAGTGGAGCGGTTGAGGTGCCCTGCGGCTTGCCGTGGCGGTGGCCCGCGAGCAGCCGATAGCGGGTGATTGCCCGGTTGGCCGGATCTGTGGCCAGCAGCTGGATCATGGCCTGCCTCGGAGGCTGTGCTGCGAGCGGTTTTCTCCCGCAGTGTGGTAAGGCCAGGTGTAGCAACCGCCCAGGACGACCGCCGTGGTTTAGGTATTTTCCGGTGAACCGGGTAAAGAATTTTTGCCCCAAACGGCGATAAGCCTGATGAGCCGAGTAGGGATTGTGCCGGTTGTGTCTGTTGTGACGGCCATCCGGGTTGCGATCAGTGCGCTTGGGTACGTGGACTGAAAGCCTTTTATCTATCCTAATTTCGCTATTTTATTAGTCTGCGAGTCGATATTGGGGTAGGACGCAATTTGTTTGCAATCGAACGAATGCCGGATTAGCCTGGATCGTGTGATTGTGCGCATTTTTCCTAATATTCGTAAAGTTACTATTTTGTAGGTTACTGGGACTATCTGGTTCGCGGGGCGTGCGCTTGGGAGAAGAGGGTGGGTCTTTTTTCACCGCTGCATTTGAGTTTGCTTGAGGCACGGAAACAGACATGAGAAAATCACGCTGGGGCAGTTCTGCCAACGACCATAAGGGTCGTCGTAAATCCTTGAATAAAAAGTCTTTAAGGAATCGGTTCTTGCGTGCCGAGGCACTCGAAAACCGGGTCCTGCTCGCCGCCGATTGGATCAACCCCTGGCACAATGATCTGGATCCTGGTGATGTGAACGGTGACGGCTGGCGTGCGCCGAACGATGTGCTGCACGTGGTATCCGAATTGAACCGCAATGGTTCACGTGAATTGGCGCCTGGGCACATCGGCGGTGCTGAAGGCGAAGCCGGGGGCGAGCTTTACTGGGACGTCGACGGTGATGGCTATCTATCTGCGTCGGATGCGCTTCGTGGGATCCACTTGTTGGCTGAAGGGGAGGCCCGAGGTGGTGCGGAGTGGGTGCGTGTTCGATTGTACGCGCTGGATGCTGCAAACCCCGATTTGCAGAACCCATTGACTGAGATCACCGCCGGTGAAGAGTTCGTCCTGCGCACTACCGTGCAGGATATTCGGAACGAAAATGGGGTGCCGGTCGACGGCAATTTTGGTGTCGGGGCCATCTATGTTGATATTGGCTACGACGCGGACCAGATCCGGGTTAAGGAGGGGACTTCGATAGCGAAGCCAGGTGTCAGTACGGAATTAGACTTCGCAGTTACCTACAAGGATCCCGCTAGCAACACTGGGATCAGTGATCTTGATTACCCATATTCCAATGCGATCAGCGGTACGTTGACCGATCTCGACGATATCGATTTGCAGGTCAACCCGGGCGAGTCATTGCCCGTGGGCGCTGGCGCAATCAACGAGTTTGGTGGCTTTACGACACTGAGTTTTGGCGCGGTCGAGAAGTTCGTGACAGATACAAGTGTGATTGCCAAATCCGTTGTTGCTGTCGACGACACTTTTACAGTTCAAGAGGACGAAACAACAAGTTTGGACGTGCTGGCCAATGGTGACGGTATCGTTAGTGGCGATGTCACCATCACGCCAAGCCCATCGGACTTTAGTCCGGCTAGTGAAATCGTCATGCTGGCGACGGCGAACGAATGGGCATTGGAAGTCGACCGGGTCGAGGAAGTGGTCTATGAAGATGTCATGTTTACGGTCACGAATGATGCAACCAGTTTTCAATTGACCGAAGTATTGAACGTCCCGGAAGGTCACACCGCTGTGATCGATGACAACGGGAACAGCGATCCAACGGATGATGTGATTGTCTATTCACCGCCGCTGGATTTCGTAGGTGACGTCTCTTTTGAATATGAGATTCAAGACAATCTTGGGAATGTCGATACGGCTGAGGTCACGGTGACCGTGTTGAATGTCAACGATGCGCCAGTGGCGTTGGACGTGGCGGGGGTGGTGGCGACGGAGGATGGTGACGCAGTCACTGGAACTTTTGACGCGGACGACGTCGATGACGATGACACTCCGGGATCGTTGAACTATGAAATTACAGTGATCCCCGCGGAAGGTACTGCGAATACCGACGGGAGTCAGGATTTCAGCTTTGATCCAGGTGCTGATTTTCAGGATTTGCCCGAGGCTGTCACGCGCGATGTGACTTTTACCTACACCGCGACAGATAGCCACGGTGTCGCGAGTGCGCCGGCGATTGTCACTGTTACGGTGACGGGCGTGAACGATGCCCCGACGGCCAACGACGACAATCTGAACGCGGTCAACACCGGTGTCACGGTTGATTTAGATGTGCTTGCCAATGATGTCGACCCGGACGATCCCGATCCGCTCACGATCGTTGCGCTTAGTGATACCAGTTCGATCCAAGGGACCGTTGAAATCGCTGCCGACGGTTTGACGGTCCAGTACACGCCAGATGCCGGGTTGATTGGTCAGGAGACTCTAGCCGGTCAATTCGATGTCACCATCGAAGATAGTGCCGGATCGCAGGCGACGGCGACCGTTGTCGTCACGCTGGTCGACAATCAGCCGCCGGTGGCGAACGACGACGCCTTCGTAGGTCATGAAGATGAGACGATCGATGGGACAGTCAATGTATTGGCGGACAATGGTGCCGGTGCCGATAGCGACCCGGAGGGCGACGATTTTTCGGTGAGCGGGTTTGACGCAGTCAGCGCCCTCGGTGCGGCGGTGAGCATTACCAGTACTGGTGAATTGACCTATGACCCCACCACCGCAGTGGGGGCCCAGGCGATTGCACAGGGAGAAACAGCAGACGACACCTTTACCTACACGATCCAGGATACGCCCGGTGGGCAAGGTGTAGGGACGGTGACGGTGGCATTGACTGGAGCCAATGACGCGCCAAGCGCCACCAACGATCTGGTAAATATGGACGAGGAAGCGACGCACGACGGAGATTTGAACGCCAATACGGACGATCCTGATGGCTCTGATGTGCTTGTTTTTGCGATTGATGACAACGTTGAGCAAGGCCTGTTGTCTTTTGATTCCAACGGCACGTACAGCTATACGCCGGCGACTGATTTCTTCGGCACCGATGCCTTTACATTTACCGCGACCGATCCGCATGGTGAAGTTGCCAGCGCGACGATCACATTTAATGTGCAAGCGGTCAATGACGCGCCTGTAGCGACGGATTCCAGCCTGGTGGCGACCCGTGAGGCAGCCAGCTCCCATCCGTTCCCGGTGCAGGATGTGGATAACACTGCCAGCGAGCTGACGATCACCATTACCACGGATTTGCCTAATGGGGATGGGGCGGTCAGCGAC
>CAZITS010000349.1:0-6165 GCA_964542185.1 uncultured Pirellulaceae bacterium | reverse complement strand
TGTTTTTCAGATCTTTCACCCGACAGGTCATGATCATCACACCTGGATCATGCAGCGCGTAGGTGCCGCCGATAATGCCGGCCGCTTTCTTGGCTTCCACCGTGGTCTTGTAGAGCCGGCCGGCCGGTTCGATCGCCAGAATGGAGCCGATCGTGTCCATGGCGGCAAAATCGTCATCGGGGGCTGAGGGAATGTGGTAGATCACGCTGACCAATCCCAGGTCGCCAGATCGTTGCAGGGTAACCAGACGCTCGCCGTCCTGGGCTGGTTCCTCGGTGTAGGTCAGTTCCAGTTCACGCTCGGGGCGTTCGATGGCACCAAAATATTTGGCAATGAACTCGAGCGCTGTCTTTTCGGTGAATTTGCCCGCGACGATCAGGGTGGCATTGTCGGGCTGGTAAAACTTGCGATAGAACGCGCGCAGCCGCGGGATCGGTACCCGTTCGATGTCGCTGCGGTTGCCGATGGTGGACTTGCCGTAGTTGTGCCATTCAAAGGCCGTACCCATCATGCGTTGTTGCAACACGCGGGAGGGACTATTTTCGCCCCGTTCGAATTCATTGCGGACGACCGTCATTTCGGTGGCCAGGTCTTCGCCCTTGATGAAACTGTTGACCATGCGATCGGCTTCCAGGCGGATCGCGAATTCCAGATTGTCGTCGTTCGCCGGCAGTGTTTCGTAGTAGTTGGTGCGGTCGAAAGATGTGGTGCCGTTGAAGCTGGCCCCGCGGTCGGAAAGCGACTTGGGAATATTGCCGTGCAGGGGGGTTCCTTTAAAGACCATATGTTCCAGCAGATGCGCCATGCCGGTTTCGCCATATCCTTCGTGACGGGAACCGACGTGGATCGTCAGATTAATCGTTACGGTCGGTTTCGAGTTGTCTGCGTAGAGCAGGATTTTTAGTCCGTTGTCCAGGGCATACTGGGTGACACCTTCGATCGAGCGGACTTTGGTAATTTCCGCCGCGTTGAGGGGAGCGGTCTCCGCTGACGCGATGACGGCCAGCACAGCAAGGGCGGTTGCCAGGAAAAGTCGCCGCAGGCCAGTGTTGCGTGTAAGCAGGTGGCTTTGCATGGAAAGCGTCTCCAAAAACAAAGGGTTGGGGGGCGACCAGAGATCCGCCCGGATCCGATAAGGTTGCTCAATTCAATAGGTAACGCAGGGCGCGGCTGATCCACCGCAGAGGATCTCACCGTTCCCAACATGATCGGGATCGCGAGGTCCGCTGTCAATCAACGTAGCAGATTCCCTCAACTCTTGCGTTCTGTGGCAGGTCATTTTGCCCGCCGGTGAGCCATCGGGGAGAGCAGGCCGCGATGGCCCGCATGGACCCTTGACCGATTGTGCTGGCGGGCAGCCTCCGTGCCACCCATTTGGTGCTGGCACGCGTACTAGTCGGTTGGCGCGTTTCCACCCGCCGGCGGAGAGGTCCGGATTGCGGCGGGCTTCCGCGCGCCAACCTTGACAGTTTCCAGAGCCAGACGTTTTCCCGCTTGCATACTGGCACCACCGACGAGCACCAGGCTGCCACGCCAGGCCATCATGCGGTGAAAGAAACGGTCCTCCTGGAGTTCCGTAGTGACTTCCCAGCGACCGGTATCGGCGCTCAGCGACTGCACACGACCTCCGTAGGTGCTGACATAGAGTCGTCCGTGGAGATTCCAGGCAGCCGAACCAAAACCTTCCATCCCTTCGCCCTGGAGAGGGGCGCCTGCGGACCAGGTTTTGCTGGCCGGATCAAACACCGCCACTTTTGTGGTCGGGCCCCCCTGCTTCTGCATGCCACCGATGACGTACAGTTTGCCTTGAAAATGTCCTACGGATAAAGCGCGGCGCTGAAAGGGTGGCTGGGGCAAGGCAATCCAGCCTGGCTTTGCTTGTGACAGGTCCAGTTGGAAAGCTGTCTGGTGCCACTGCGATTTTTCCGAACCCAGTGCCCAGCCGCCGATCACATACAGCTGATCGTCGACGACGACGGCGTCGTGCGACGAACGGGGTTCCGGTAGCGGCGGCAGGGCCGACCACTTTCGGGTTGCTGGATCAAACGCAGCGACATCCGCCACAGATCGCAGGTCGTGTTCCTCGTCTTCGTTGTTGTGGGCGGTAAAGCCGCCGATCCGATAGAGTTTCCCCTGGTAACTGACCATCGCCAGGCCTTGCAGCCGGGGGCCTTGGGCGACGACCTCCCAGGACTGCGGTTTGTCGAGATTGAGACGCCGCAGCGTACTCGATTGACTGGTATTGGAATAATGGTGGGCGCGGCCGAAGTGCCCGCCATACGTGTACAGCCAGTTCTCCACAACAGCAGCACCCAGGCTGGTGACTCCCTGGGGGAGCTCCGGGAAGGCGGTTTTTTGATGGGCCGCGTCGGTAGTGGTCGTCGAAGAGTCTGCGGACGTCGGGGCTGCAAACGTTACGGTGCAATATTGTCGCTGTTCACGATAGTCTTTGCCTGCCAGCTGGCCGGGTTTCTTGACCATCCTCCGCGCTCGCAAACGCACACCGGCCAGCTTTTTGAGACGGCATTGCACCTTGCCATCGCCAGCGGTGGTGAGTTCCTGGTCGTCGCCCGCGGCATCGGTGACGATCAGTTGGCTGGCGGGAACCGGTTTTCCCTTCCACAGGACGGTGACGCGGAGGATGCCGTCTTGCCATTCTGGAACGACATCGAAATCCAGCCTGGCAGACCGCCCTGATTTTGCGAGGTGTTCCGGTGCGATCGCTTTGGCGAAATAGTGCAGCAGCATCGTCCGTTCGCCTTGGCCAAAAATACCGAACAGACATTCGGCTTCCAGGGCACCGACACCAGCCGAAAGATTGACGTCGAGATAACCGCCGTCGTCGGTTGTGATTTTCTTGGTCGGTGCTGTTGTGTACTGGCCACCCACTGCGCGACTCCATAGTCGCAATTTTGTCAGGCGATCCAGATAGGCTGCCTCGTCGGGTGCGGTCGACTCGCCAAAATAGAGATGTCCCTGCGTTGGCTGGCCAGCTTTGGTGTGCAGTGCCAACCAGATAAAGTGCGCTTGCAGCGGTGATGTCAGCAGCGCGGTGAGCAGGACCACGCCGATCGGCCAGTAGTATTTTTTCATGAAGTTTTATTTCCTTTCTGATGGATGTGTCAGCAGTGAGACGAGGTGCCTGGTTTGGCACATGCCAGCGGTGGCGTCACCTGGGAGGGTATTACTTTGAAGGTTTCCCCGGCGGTACGGTACGCTCCCCGGAGCGATGGCTGGAAATATGGATAAGTCGTGTGGCCTGGCGCACAACCAGACTTCGGTGTACGGCAGCGACGCCGTAGACCCGGTCTGCGCACGGGTAGGTATTGGTGGCCAGAACTTTGGGCTGGGAAGTGTGGTCTGCCGACAGGACCGTGGTTTCCCCCGATTTCGAGAAGAAGTAGAGGCGGTCTCCGGCAGCAATCGGCGAACACCAGCAGGAACCGGGAAGACGGTGTTTCCAGCGCGTTTCGCCTGTTTTCAGCGTTACGCAGAACGCGACCCCCGCGCGATTGACGAAATACACCATGTCGCGATAAATCAGGGGTGACCCGAATGACGAGGTGACTTGCGACGAACGCCACTGGATCCGTTTCTCGGCCGGTTCTTCCAGACTTCCCTGGCGCAGCGCCAGGTTGTGGCCGGGTTTATTGGCCCCGATGACAACGACCCCTAACGACGCGGTGGGAGAGGGGACGTTGTTTCCTTCCAGTCCGTCAATCTGCCAGAGTGCCTGGCCACTGTCGGCCTGGAACGCCTCGACAGTTCCATTGGAACTGACCAGGATTTGCGCTTGCGTTTTGTCGCCCACGATCAGCGGCGAACTCCAGGAGACCTTCGCCTGGCGGTCGAGCTTCCAGCGGTTGCGGCCTGTCTGTTTGTCGATGCTCAGCAAATAAGAAGGTCCTGAATGATCGACCAGCAGGTAGAGCGCCTCGTCGGTCTGGGCCAAGGAGCTTCCCAGTCCGTGGTTTCCCTGGTAGCTACCGTATTCCTCCATCAACGCGCGTTGCCAGACCAGAGTGCCGTCGTGCTGGTAGGCACGCAAGTCACCACTTTCAAAGAACGCGAAGAAGTGCTGTCCATCGGCCGCCGGAGTTGGCGCACTGCGGCTTACATAATCGCTGACGGCGACCGTTTGTTTGGAGTCAAAACGATCTGACCATTGCAACGTGCCCGTTTTCAAGTCGTAGCATTGGGCGATACAGGTTTCCTGGTTGGGACCCAGTCGCGAAGTCACAAACACGCGGGTACCCCAGATGACGGGGCTGGACTGGCCGTAGCCAGGCAAGTCGATGGCCCAGGCAATGTTTTGCTTCGTATCCCAGCTGAGCGGCAGGTCCTGCGCGGAACTGATGCTGTTGCCATCTCCCCGAAAGGCGGGCCAGTGCGCTCCCGGATCGCCGCAGGCGTTCCGGGCGAGGGGTACAGCGATCAGCTGCAGCCAGCAGAGGAGGACAAATCGGAGGGGGGCGAACCGTGGCATTAGAGGGGATCCTTCGTGAAAAAGAAGCGGGTGGCAGAGACACCGCGGGCTGATAGACGCGGGCGATCAGCCCGAGCTGTGTCACGCTGGCGTTCCCATCGCTGCGCCGCCTGACGTCGCTCCTGGCGGGAATTGAAGATCTGCAGGAAGCACGCCAGCGCCACCGTCACGGCCAGAATCAGGGCGTGGCTCCACAGCACGTGCCACGAGACAAATGTCCAGTCCATTTAGTCCTCCTCTCGCAGTGCCCGCGCACGTACCAGGCAGACGCACCGGCGAGTTTCGTCACCGCGCGTTTCAAACAGGTCGGCGAACTGATACAGGCAGCGCCGGCAGTTGAGGGTGGCCAACTGTTCGCAGGAAATCTTGACGACCACCTGGTATGCCATGTCGTGTTGGCTGGCCGTCAGGTGGAGCATGCCCAGAGCGACACGAAAGCGGAGTTCGTGGGGCGCCAATTGGACGACGTGGCGCATGATCGGAATCACGAGTTCGGTCGGGTATCCGCAGCGCGCCATATAATAGGCGGTACCGTACAAGGCCTGGACGCATGTCGGGTCTTCTTCAGCGATCTTGCGGGAGAGTTCAAGTGCTGTCGGGTAATCCCCCACCGCTGCCAGTCCGCAAACGATGTCTGGGACGTACTGACGTGGCAGATCTGGCCGCCGCGCCAGATGTTGAAACATGCTCTCTGCGGTTTGGCGGGCATCCGAGCGACGGTAGCAGTCGGCCAGTGCCAGTTGGCCACCCAGGGACAGCGGCCTCAGTGTGGTGGCCGTTTCCAGGGCTCCCAGGGCCTCGGCAAACGCTTGCTGGGCGTGCTGAATCACGCCGTAGAGTTCCCAGATTTGGCCCGCGTCGGGCGTCTCTTCCAGACCGATCCGGAGGCGCTGGAGGGCGTCTTGCGGGAAGCCGCTGTGGAACAGTTCTTTTGCTGTTTGGCAAGCGGTTGCGGGGTTTTCCATGGCCAATCCTTGTCAAGCACCGCAGGTCTGCGGAGAACGTCACGCGTGGTGACTGGCGGATGTGGCTGGCAACCCGAAAAGGGTCTGCTGGCGGCAAACAGGTTTGAAAAGAAGTTGCTCTCGATCAGGTCGTGTCGTGAGGCGGCAGCGATGCCTGCCTGTACTACTTGTGCAGAATCAGTTTCTGATTGCGCGTCACCCGGAGCCGGTAGGCGTGTTCCCCGTGGGTGATAACGATTTGATCCGCACCTTGCATCAGCTCGTTTGAGTCCAAGGTCTTTAATCCTGCCGGCTGCGCGGCGGGCAGTGCGGCCTCACGATCGCCAGCGGTGGCGACTTCTCGGCTGAGGGTATCCAGAGAGTTGGTAGACATGGTGGTCTGCTCCTGACGCTGTAAATAAAGGGGAATGAGTTGCTATTGATAGTGAGTCTCAGTTGCATCTGAATTTAGGGTTGGTGTGGCCGCTTGTCAACCAGTGGGCCCGCACTTCTGGAAGATTTTTCGCAGTCGCGCCGACCGGTACCTCGCGATACGTACCAGACAGCCGCGGCGTAGCGGGCCGCGATTCAATGACGTTGGTGCGCTGGCGCTGGTGCGTGACAGGCGCACGCCGGCGGCGATGCGCTGAGGGAAGACCGGGAGCGCCCGACAGTGTGCCGGCAGCAGGCTAGGGACTGGGACACTACTTGAAGAGGATCAGTTTCCCATTGCGG
>CAZITS010000348.1:0-6174 GCA_964542185.1 uncultured Pirellulaceae bacterium | reverse complement strand
AGGCCGGCGACAAACGCACGGTCCTGATCGATCGTTTGCTAGCCCGCCCCGAATTTGCTTTTCGGATGGCCTGTGTGTTTGACGCGATGTTGATCGAGCGTCGGATCGCGACCATCCCATCCTACGATATTAAACCGCCCGAGTGGCGCGACTGGCTGATCGAGTCGTTCCGCCAGAACAAGCCGTGGGACCAACTGGTTCGCGAGATGTTGGACAGTGACGGGAGCGACGAAAAACACGGGCCGGCGGCAAAATTCTACCTCGTACGCGACGTCGAACCGCACCTCATTGCTCGGGACGTCGGCCGGTTGCTACTGGGAACGGATTTGCAGTGCGCCCAGTGCCACGACGACCCCCGCGTCGAGTCGTTCGAGCAAGCCGATTATTTCGGTCTGTACGCCTTCGTCAGTCGATTGCAGCACTTTCACGACGGCGACCAGAAACGCAACTACGTCACCGAGAAGCCCAGAGGCGATGTTTCATTCACGTCGGCGTTTACCGGAACCGAGGGCCAGACTCAACCTCGGTTACCGGATGGCGAGATGATCGCCGATCCCCCGTTGGCGAAGGGCCAAGAGTACAAAGTGAAGCCAGCGAACGGGCAGCGGGGCGTTCCTGCATACAGCCGCAGAGCCCGTCTGGCTGAATTCCTGCCGCGTCGCGAGACCAGCGGATTTTCCCGCAACATCGCCAATCGTATGTGGGCTGTGATGTTCGGCCGCGGGATCGTTCATCCGCTGGATATGCACCACAGGGACAATCCGCCGTCGCATCCTCACCTGCTGAACCTGCTCGCCGATCGACTCGAGGCAACCAACTACGACATGCGCGGATTGATTCGGGATCTGGCCCTGACCCGTACGTACCAGAGGTCGAGCCGCCTGCCCGAGGTCGCCCCCGATTCCCCCGCCTCGTCCCGGTTTGCTGTGGCGGCGCTGCGGCCGCTTTCACCGGAACAGTTGGGCTGGAGTGTACAGCAGGTGACTGGCCGCCTGTCCTCCCGGCTAGCGCGCGCAGAACGCCGTATGAAACAGGCAACGCTGAAGGAGGAAGCTGAAGTCTCCGCGCAGAGCGATGCCGGCGCGGATGGAAACGCGAAATCGCCTGGTGATTCGGGCGTTGGCGATCTGGCCTGGCAGGTGCGCAGGAAAGTCTACGGCGATCTTCGCTCGGAGTTGCAAACGCTACTTACCCAGTTCTCGCGGTTGCCGGGTCAGCCCGACGAGGGCTTTCAACCGTCCGTGGATCAGGCGTTATTCTTGCTGAATAGCGAGCAGATGGTCAAGTTCATGAACGAGTCGGTGCTTGTGGACCGACTGTCGGACTTGGAGAACCCGATCGAACTGGCCGATGAGATCTTCCTGGCTGTGCTGTCTCGGTTTCCCACCGCCGAAGAGCGGGCCGACGTGGCGGAGTTGGTCGACGGAATTTCCGAGCGACAAGCGCGCAGAGAGGCCGTGCGGCGGATGGTCTGGGGCCAGTTACTGTCCGCGGAATTTCGATTGAATCATTAAATTGAATCACACCGAGGCAAACCAGCCGATGCAGCCGACCGGATATGACAACGGGATGGACCGCCACTGCTCACGGCGCGGTCTCCTGCGGGGGACCTTGGGCGGTGCCCTGGGAGTGGCGGCATTCGAAGGTGTGGGGTTGACCTCTCCGGTACCCATCACTTCGAACAAGAAGCTGCTACTGCTGTTTCTTTCTGGTGGTGCCAGCCAGTTAGAGACCTTCGATCCCAAACCGGACTCGAAGTACGGAGGTCCGTTTCGGTCTATCGCCACGTCGCTGCCAGGGATCCGCGTCGGAGAATTGTTGCCCCACACGGCAAAAGCAATGCACCGTCTGGCCGTGATCCGTAGCGTCAACACCGGTGAGACCAGTCATTTCCGGGGCCACTACCTGTTGCAGTCGGGACGAAAAGTGCCCGGGTATCCCGTGCTCGGATCCGCCGTCGGTCGGATGCTGGAAAAACCCGATGACCTGCTCCCGAAGTATGTCACCATCCGGCGTCAAAATGCGCAGGCCTACACCGATGTCGGTGATGCGGGATTTTTGGGGCCGCAGTACGAAGGGGTAATGCTCATCGACGGCAAGCCGCCGGCTAACATCACCCGGCCGGCTGCCATCGACACGGCCACCGCAGCTGCTCGCGAGAAGATTCGTGCGCGCTCCGACGTGAGATTTCTAAAAGGGCGTGTGCCGCGTGCGATCCGGTCGTACGCCGACAGTTTCCGGAAGGCCAATGCGCTGATGCGTGAGCGACAGATATTCGACCTCGACCGCGAGTCCGCCGCCGATCGGGAGCGGTACGGCGACCATCACTTCGGCCGCAACTGCCTGCTCGCGCGACGTCTGCTTGAGGCGGGCGTTGACTGCGTCAAGGTAACGCATCACGACTGGGATGCGCATTTCGAGAATTTCCACTGGCAACGGCAGCGGTGTCTGGAATTCGATCGGACGTTTGTCACGCTGCTGGATGATTTTGAGGATCGCGGGCTGCTGGATGAGACACTGATCGTGATCATGGGGGAGATGGGTCGCACGCCGCGGATCAATTACTACGCCGGACGTGACCACTGGGGCGATGCCTGGTCGATGGCGTTTGCGGGATGCGGAATCAAGCCGGGCGTCGTGCTGGGCAAGACCAACGATCTGGGAACCGAAGTAGTCGACGGGCAAGTCGACGCCAGCGATCTGTTCCACACCGTCTTGCAGGCGCTGCAACTTGATTCCTCCGCTTCGTGGAGTGTCGGCGGGCGCGAGAATCCAGTCGTCGATCCCGCATCGTCGGCCATCGGGGAGGTGTTGGCGTGAACAAACCGATGGCGGCGACCGTCGATCCAGCCGGCACGAAACTCGTGTGCCAATTCGAGCACGAGATCCCGCTGATGTCGTGCGTAATTGATCCTACCGGACGATGGTGTTTCGCCGGTGGTCGTGGTCGCAAACTCTATGTGACCGACATCACCGCGAGTGCGATCACGGCGTGGGAAGAGCACGAGAGTTGGGTGGTGACATCGGCGCGGTGGGGCACACCCGATCTGCGGGTCGTTTCACCGCGGGTGGAACAGCCACCGCAGCCGTCCGCGGATGACCGACCGGCGGAGGCGAGGACCGACGGAACACAGGCGGTGGTCGTCACGGGAGACCTGGTGGGGCGACTGGTCGCCTGGGATACGCTGGGCCGACACCCCAAAGTCCGTTGGAGCATCGATACCGGACACGGGACGCTGAGGGCCGTGGCGATCAGCAACGACGGCCAATACGTCGCCACGGCCGGCGGTGATGGCCTGGTGAAATTATGGTTGTGCGCCGACGGCGGATGGGTGCGGACACTCGCCGGGCACGTTTGCCCCGTGTTTAGTGCCGGCTTCCACCCCGATGGAAGGCATCTTCTGACCGGCGACCGCGGCGATCAGAAGATCAAGCAGTGGGACTATCACTCCGGCCGCGAAATCCGTGAATTCGACGCCCAGGATCTATCGAACTACAAGGGCGGGACTGACATTAACTATGGGGGTGTGCGTGATCTGGCGTTCACGCCGGACGGTACCGTGATGATCTGTTGTGGCCGCGACAGTTACGGCAGACCTGGTTTGGTACTCCATTTCGACTGGGAGACCGGCCAGCAGATCCGCAAACAAGTCTCGACCTTTGCCAGTTCGATTTTCCACCATGTGACGTTCCATCCGCAGGGTTTCCTGGTGGCCTCAGGCGTCGGTGCACAGACCGGCGAGATCTGGTTCTGGAAGCCCGATCAGGACCAGAAGCTGACCAGCCTCAAGGTGACCGGCCCGGCGTATGGAATGGATTTGCACCCCGACGGCCGCCACATCGCGGTGGCGCAAATGACGGGGCCCCGTACCTATGGGGATAAGGGAGTGGTCGAGCTCTACGAAATGCCGCCGTACCAGACCGGGGACAAGCCCCCCGAGCCGCGATAATGGTGCGACCGGAGATGGCTACGGGCTGCGCGCCGGTGGGGTAACGGAGTCATCCGCCGGTGCGGCACTTGCATCAGCAACTTGAGCAGGGAATTTAGAGACCTCCACTCGAATCTTGCAGTTCGGTAACGCTTGCATCACGTGGGTAACGCCTGTGTCGGTAACACGGGTTCCCAATAGGTTGAGTCGATGTAGATTAGACAACGCCCTGAGATGCACCAGCCCCGCGTGGCGTCGGACTGGTCGAGTGGCGGCTGAATCCAAAGACGGTTAACGCCGAAAGCACAATCCGAAACGCTGCCTTCGACCTCGATCTGCGAAACGTTTTTGACCCGAAGGGGTAGGATCATATGCTTCGACAAGACAAGTGTCATCGAGACCGTAAAGACATACTACCGGCCTGCACATTGCTAAGCGTAGTGCTGTTCATTCCAGGCGGACTGATTCCTCTCTCGCGTGTGCAGTCCGAGGAACTGTCCGTCTCGCTGCAGGTCAGTCCTCGCGTGGAGAAAGGCCGCATCAATCCGTACATTTTCGGCGCTGGGGTCGACCACAAAACGAATCCACTGCGCACGCCCAGGTATCCGGAGAAAGTGCTCAAGGACATCGAGGACTCCGGGCTGAGGATTGCCCGCTATCCCGGTGGGTTTGTTTTCAATCGCAACGATCACCGCGGCTCCTGGTCGAATTTTTACTGGCAGGATCACATTGGGAAGAATCCTGATCGCAAGCCAACGGAAGTTTATGATCTCGACACGTTTCTCCAGCTCTGCGAACGGTTCAAGATCGAACCGCTGATGCAGATCAACTTTGTAGGCGAGAGGCAAGAGTCTGTGCAGGGCTACATTGAGTATCTCGTCGGCGAGGGCGACATCGACAAAGACGGCATCGACTGGGCAGCGAAGCGTAAAGCCAACGGTCGAGCCAAGCCGTATAAGATCAAGTATTGGCAACTCGGCAACGAAGTCCACAGCTACGCGCAGGGCTTTCGTGAGAATGCCGCCGGGGCGAAGGAATACGCCCGCATGCTGGACCGGCTGGTTCCGGTGATTCGGATGATGTCACCGGGCGCGAAAGTGCTCGTGCCCTTCATCAATATTCAGCGTCCGCGCTCCGAGGCGAAGCTGAAACCCGGTGATCCCGACATCAATTTCACGACGAGTCACGAATTCGCGTTGGCTTTTCTGGAAAACCTGAACGTCAAGGTCGACTACTTCGACTGGCACTTTTACCCGGCGAACGGCTGGAACGGAAAATACGATTTCCTCGATACCGACGACGAATGGAAGCATCTTTACTGCTGGGGCACGAAGTTCCGCGAGTGCCACGAGGTCATCAATAAGTTGATTCGCGAGAAGTGCAAACAGCTACCGCCGCCCAAACTCATGGTCGGCGAATGGTCGGGCGACTGGACCGGCGGAATCTTCCGACAACATGAAAACAGCTTCCGCGGATCGCTGATGCGCACGATGGCGACCGGAGTCTTCATGGCTGACCAGCTTCTGTACATGACGAAGAAAAGCGTCCCTTCCGAAAACATCCACGCAGCGTTCTGGCACAGCTTCTCGAACGATGCCCAGGCGATGTTTTCCATTCAGACAAGTCACGAACAGGGGCTCGCTTACAAGGGGAAGAGCACCGACGAAGGCTACGGTTATCGGATGCCCATCTATTGGGTGTTCAAGCTGCTTAGCGAGCAGCGCGGCGAGTTGCTGGTCGAAAGCCATCTGCATGGCGACAACGCGATTGCCGCCCCCAAGACCGGTGTGTACCGCGACCCGAAATACAGTTTCCAGCGAGTATCGCACTGCGCTTCCGTTTCCCATGGTGTTGCAGGGAACGGTGACAAACTCTACCTCGCGTTGCTGAACAAAGATGCTCGGCAGCGAGTTCAGGTCCGCATCAACATCCGAGATTGGCAACCCGGGACGGAAGTCGAAGTCCACGAAGTCCGGGCCGACAGCTATCTCGCCGAAAACACCATCGATAAACCGGACACCGTGACGCTCAGCGGTCCACGCGTGGAACGGGTCGGAGATGACGCTGGCGCTATGACCTTCCTCCTCAAGCCGAACACACTCGCGGTTCTTCGATTTGATCGTGATAGCGATGGCGCGAATTTAAAATAGTGGAAGTCGCAATTCCCGATGTATGACTGTTCGGCTGAGTCGACCTCACCGTAGGGTCAAAAAAATACGCCCTACTGTTTACCACAACATTCGGG
>CAZITS010000347.1:0-6182 GCA_964542185.1 uncultured Pirellulaceae bacterium | reverse complement strand
CTGCGCAGGTTCGGTGGCGGGGACGGGTGGCAGGTCGGCAGCGGTGACGGTGCGTCGGTTGGGTACTTCATCCGCGGCGAGGACCAGGCGGGTGATCAGTAGCGCACAGAGTACACCAGCCGGAATGTTACAGGAGAGGGCGCCGGGTGGTCTGGAGGCTCGAAACGATGGTGTGCTCATCGGTGGGTTCTGCCAATGTGAGGAGTTCAGATTTGCGAGTCTGGGAACTGTGGTCCCGCGCCGGTAGCGGGCTCATTTTAGCAGCCGTGTGCAGGCCCAGCACCCGGTGCGGTCAGGCAAGTTCCCCCCCTGCGATACCACGCCACACGCTCTGCTGTGTCAGCGTGGCGGTGGTTCGATTTAACGTTCTTTTTTGTCTGCCAGTAATTCAACGGTATCGGCCACCAGATGCCAGTAGACAACGTCTTCGGCGAAGGAGGAGGTTTCCAGTGCAGGGACGGGAAAACCGGGGACTTGCAACACCGCGTTGTACTGGGCGAAACGCAGATCGATGTAGATCCGGTTGTCACCTTGTGGCAACTGGTCGAACGAAGTGGGGTGATACAGTTCGCCGACTTCTCCATACAGGGCCGGCTTGGGAGGCGCTTCATCGACGAGTGTGAAGCAGAGGATCTGTCGGGCTTGCGCTTTGTCGACGGTCTTGGCGAGCCGCCGTGGAAACCAGTTGTAGCCAACGAAGAAGGCGACGTCGTTTGGCTGGAGGAGTTTGTCCATTTGCGGATAGTAGGCGTTGCCTTCACTGAAAACCTTGAAGAGACCCGGGTCACCGGGCAGGTTCTCCGGATCAAGTCCATGGATGAGTAGTGCGTAGCTGGTGTTTTTCTGGCGAGCTGCTTCTGCCAGCCAACGGGCAGCCTGGCGAAATTTATGGCGTTGCCCATCAAGAATGCGGCCGACAATCCGATCGATGTGACCGAGATAGGTGTGCCCGAGTTGTCCCGCTTGCACGGAGGGCACGTTAAACGCAGGTACGAATTTGTATTGATTGAGCAGGGGTTGGTTGAAGATTTGCGGGCTTTCGTAGGTCACCGACAACAGGATTCCGGGCATTTTTCCTCGCCGCAGGAAGGCTCCGATCAGCTCGGCTTCGAAGGTCCACAAGTAGAGGCGATTCGCGATACTGCGCCCAGAACAGACTTTTTCCGGCCAGCCATCGATGGAGAGCACTCCCCCGTCGGGGACGGTGTGTGTGACGGTCAGCAGGTTTTCATTGGGGCCGACGGCTGCTGTGAGTCGTTGGGCCCCTTTTGCGGAGCCAAAGAAGATCACCAGGGCTTCCTCTGCGAGCAGTTGTTGTGCCAAGGGGACCGCGTGCTGGAGCTCTTCGGTTTCGTTTTCAAATCCCAGCAGCACCACGTCTTTACTGGTTGCTTTTTGGACGGTGAAATGTTCGACAAATCCCTTGGTGCGGTAATAGGGCACTTTGTCTTCCGGTGAATCGAGTTGCTTGAAGCCGGCCGCCGATCCTGGCGGTGTGTATTGACGTGAGAAGGCGATGCCGCCGGCCCGCCACACAGGTTCGAGTGAGAAGCTCTGGTCGCCAGCCGAGAGTAATTGGCCATCCAGGTGAACGATGCGATCGGCGGCGCGGTTGGCGGCGCGGGTGATCTCTGGCAGGCGTTGCGTTGCCGCCGTGATTTCGTTGAGCACGAAATTAACGAACCGGTCCCCTGCCTGCTGGACGTCGACCGGGCCGGTCGTCCGCGGTCTGGCGGCGGGGGCGACACAGCGGAAACCGGTATACAGGTTCAAGTTGTCTGCTGCGGCACCCTGCCGGTCGGCACTCCGCAGATGCAGGGCAACGTTAGCCCACGAGCCGCCCCGCCGGGAACGCAAAGTGGTTTTAGTGGGCAGCGTGTCGGTCTGGTAGGGGAGCTGATAATCGAGGCACCATTCCCAGGCATTCCCGGCCATGTCGTCGATTCCGAAGGGGCTTCTCGACTGGGGGAACGAACCGACTTTAGTCGTAAGTGGGTAGGCGGTCTTTTCCTGGCCGTCGTACCATTCGTTCCAGGCCTGGGCGCTGACGAGATCATGGCCTGCGTGATACGAACTGTTGTTGCACAGGCGACGGTCCCATTGGCTGCCCCAGGGGAAGCCAGGACCAGGCTGCAGCTGACCTTGATCATCTT
This sequence comes from uncultured Pirellulaceae bacterium, assembly GCA_964542185.1. Lineage (GTDB taxonomy): Bacteria > Planctomycetota > Planctomycetia > Pirellulales > Pirellulaceae > UBA9264. The sequence goes on along the minus strand of CAZITS010000347.1, from coordinate 4,029 downwards.
GCGCACCAGCGCCGCGGGCCGCGTATTCCCACTGGGCCTCGCTGGGCAGCTGCGTTCCGGCCCAGCGGCAATAGGCTCGAGCGTCGTTCCAGCTGACTTCGACAACCGGGTGATTTCCCTTGCCCGCCGGTGGTGTGGTCCCGTTCCAGTGGGGAGGGCTACGGTGGCCCGTGGCAGCGGTGAACCTGGCGTACTGCGCGTTGGTTACCTCATAGCGATACATATAGAAGGCATCGATGGTCCGCGCGTGTCGGGGGGCTTCATCGTCGGTGTATTTCTGCCAGTCTTCTGGTAGTCCCGTGCGGTCGAATTGCAGTCCGACATCTGCGGGTGTCGAGCCCATCAGGAAGCGGCCGCGCGGTACCAGTACCATCTCCGCACCGTCTTTTGCGTTTTGCGCGGTGGCTGGTGGCGTGGGCTGGTCTGCAGCGGAGAGTCCGGTGATGAGCAGCGAGAAACAAAGCAAACCACAGATGCGGTAGCAGAGCCGTTGATGAGACTGCCTTTGTCGATGCGCGGACACAGGAACCCCCTTAACCTGGAGTATGGAACAGGTGTGACGCCGCATCTTAACAGAGAAATCAGCCACATTCGACGTTGGCAGCGCGTCGGCAAATGACGCCTGTTGACTGGGCGCAACCTGACGGCAGCAACCTGACGGCAGCAACCTGACGGCAGCAACCTGACGGCAGCAATAGAGTGCAGCAATAGAGTGCAGCTGCCGCCGGCGGTCCTAGAAGATTTCCTGAACCACGCGGCCGTGGACATCTGTCAAACGGAAATCACGGCCTGAATAGCGGTAGGTCAGCCGCTGGTGATCGATGCCCATCAGATGCAGGATCGTGGCGTGCAGGTCGTGCATGTGTATCTTGTCTTGCACCGCCATATGCCCGAATTCGTCGGTGGCGCCGAAAGCGATTCCCGGTTTCACGCCGCCTCCGGCCAGCCAGACCGTGAAGCCATTTGGATTGTGATCGCGCCCCGTGCCTCTGTCCTGGGCATAGGGTGTGCGGCCAAATTCAGCGCCCCACCAGACCAGCGTATCTTCCAGCAGCCCACGCTGCTTGAGGTCGGTCAACAATCCGGCGATCGGGCGGTCGACACGACGTGCGTGGTCGGCGTGTTTGGGCAGGTTCGAGTGCTGGTCCCAGGCGGGATTGGCCCCACTGTCGCCGTACGTGACTTGAATATAACGGACGCCGGCTTCGCACATGCGGCGGGCCAAGAGGCACTCTCGACCAAAGTCATTCGTTTCCTTTTGATTGATTCCGTAGAGCCGCAGGGTTGCCTCGGTTTCGCGGTCCAGGTCAAGTACGGATGGCGCATCGCGTTGCATGCGCCAGGCCAGTTCAAAAGATCCAATCACCGATTCGAGGGTTGCGTCTGCACTGTGCCGAGCCAACTGCGCGGCGTTCAACGACTGCAGTAAGGCATATTGCTGCTGCTGCTGCTCGGGTTGGTAGCGTTTATTGACCAGGTTCTTGATCCGCGCATCTGCTGCCGGCCGGCCGGCGCTTCCCAGTGTCGTACCTCGATACATGGGAGGCAAGAACGCATTGTCGTAGTTGCGTGCACCACCATTTCCAGGAGATGGGCAGATGGAGACGAAGCCAGGCAGGTTGTCGTTTTCGCTCCCCAACCCGTAATGCACCCAGGAACCCATGGAAGGCCGGACCAGGTTGGTGGCCCCACAATGCAGAAACAGTGTTGCCGGACCGTGCGCGATCCCCTCAGTGTGGAGCGAGTGCAGCATGCAAAGCTGGTCCGCGTGGCTGCCGATCTCCGGGAACAGGTCGGAGACCCAGCGTCCCGATTCTCCGTACTGGCGAAATTTCCAGAGTGATTTCTTGACCAGCTGGGAACTGCCCCGTGTGCCCGTCTTGGCGATGGTGCGGGCGTCGTCGAAGGCCAGGTTGGTCCCGTGCCTTTTTTCCAGCAAGGGTTTGTAGTCAAAGCTGTCCACCTGACTCGGTCCGCCTTGCATAAACAAAAAAATTACCCGCTTGGCTCGGGGCGCAAAATGCGGGGTCTGGATGGGTGCGGATGCACCTGCAGAGGCGGGCAAAAGTCCGTGGAGTGCCAGTTGACCGAATCCGCAGGCGGCAGCACCTAGTGCCTGACGGCGATTGGCGGCGAATGGCAACATGCCGGTTCTTTCTGGCTCAGCAGGCAGGGACTGCCTGAATCAGGGAAGATAACGAAAATCAATCGAACCAAAGAGTGCGTGGATAACCTGGGTCCAGCGTAGCTGGTGTGTCATTTTATCTTGAACGGAGTTCGTCAGAAACTCCAGGATCGCCTGGGCTTCCGCCGGTTCGGGAGGCCGGCCGACGGTGGCTAGAAAGACGTATCGTAAACGTTCTGCATCGTCGAGTTGTTTTTTTCGCAAGAAATGGTCTGCGGCGCGCTCGGCTTGTTGCAGAACCCAGGAATTGTTCATCAGAAAGAGGGCTTGTGGCGCAGTATTACTGACATCCCGCTTGCCGGTGACCATACTCGGATTGGCGAAATCGAACAGTTCAAAGATCTGCGGCAGCGAGTTGCGGAGCACTGGCCAATAGACGGCGCGGCGTTCCCCACCGTGCTGGTAGCCGTAGTCGTTCGCCGTCCCGGTGCGAATGGTGGGACCGCCCAACTCGCCACGTAGCGAACCATTGACCGTGAGCATCGCGTCCAGCAGGCTCTCCGCGTCGAGTCTCCGGTGGTGCATCCGCCAGAGCAAAATATTCTCCGGGTCGAGTTGCGTCCCCGACTCCAAGGATTGGGAGGAGAGTTGATACGTTTCGGACAACACCATTTCGCGGAGCACGCTCTTGATGGACCAGTTTCGTTCCAAACTGCGCGCGGCCAGATAGTTGAGTAATTGTGGATGTGATGGCGTGCCGCCGGTGCGTCCAAAATTATCGGGTGTGCGCACCAGTCCAAACCCGAACAGCCATTGCCACAGTCGGTTGACCAGTACTCGAGCCGTCAGGGGATTCGTGCGCCCCGCAATCCAATCTGCCAGTTCCCGCCGCCCGCTGTGGTCCTGAGGCACCGTCGGTTGAGGTCCGATCATGGCGACTTGCAGGAAGCCTCGTGGAACCGCATCGCCCAGGGTATGCACGTTTCCCCGGATATGTATCTGCGTATCTTCGATTTGCTCTTCTTCCTGGACCGACATGTACTTGGGCCGCGCAGCCGTTTTGGCCGTCAATGCCTGCAGTTGTTTCTCCAGTTGTCCCAGCAATTCTGGTGACGCCGGCTGCGGCTTTGCCGCGACGGCCGGTTTTTTATCGGCCAGTGCGCGGGGCAAAAACTGGACGGCGTCGATAATGACGACGCCAGTGGTACCGCGATTGTCGACCACAACTTTGGCTTTTCCGTTGCGCACGAATCGATACCGTCCCAGTGAGATAAAGCGACCGCCGATGGGTGGCCTTTGTTTTTGGTTGACGGTGACGGTTTTTTGGCCATCAGCGTAGAACACGGTAACGGGAACGGCGGGACTGCGATTTTGACCTGGCGTGTAAGCGAATCGCACTTCGTAGGTGTCGTCGGCTGGCAGCGGGGCCTGGAAGGTCGCGCTTTTTTCCCCTTTGCCTTCACCGCGGTCGTGCTGATAACCGGTTCCCACATAGCTCTTGGTAAATTGTGACTGCATCCAGCTGCCGGTTTTTTGGGCCTGTTGGTCATCGACCACAATCCCGGCCACCTGTTTCAGCGGTAGCGGAGCGGTGCCACCTTGCGCGACCGTTTTAAGTTGCGCGATGCGTTTTTTGAGCGCGGCGGCTGCGGTTTCCCATTGCCGCAATTCGGCGGCGCGGTCGGCAGAGACGGGCAACGGTAGTTCGATCCACTTGGAGACATTGGAATGGTTCAGTGTTTTGGTATTACGCAGAATGCCGGCCAGGGCGTAATAGTCACGAGTTGGAATGGGATCAAATTTATGGTCATGACACCGCGCACACCCAATCGTCTGAGCTAGAAACCCACGGCTGATGGTCTCGAGTTGTTCGTCGACAACGTCCATCCGCAACTTGGCTTTAT
>CAZITS010000346.1:0-6190 GCA_964542185.1 uncultured Pirellulaceae bacterium | reverse complement strand
GCCTTCTCCAGGCCATTTTCTACAGCAGCCGGGGTTTCGAATACGGTGCGCGGACCCAACCTGCAGTCATACCTCGAGCCTACCGCTGAGCGGAACCCCTGTCAATTCTGCATGATTTGACGGAAGTCTTGTATTGACAAGCATTTGCTGTTGTTGAGGTGGTTTATTCGGAGCGCGGTTGTGGGCCTCTCGCCCGTCACTTGTACTTCGCTGAATTTCTTTTAGGTTTGAAGTGTGGACTGACCTGCTGGACCGCGTGCCCACCGCGCCGGCGTGGCGCTGGGGCGTCCGTTCTGTTGTCCCCGAGGATGCTATTGCAGTACAAAATCCCATGAACGAGCCTGCCGGAGCCATATCCGAGAGTACGACTCCACTCCCTTTCGCGGAGTTATCGCTCGGCTTACAGCAACGGGCCACGTTGACGCTGGTGACCGGCTGCTATCGGTCGGGGACCACGCTGTTGGAGAAACTGTTACATAGTCACCCGGCGATCTGCATCGGGTCTCAGCCCTTTCCCGTCAGCTACTTTTTCGCCAAGCAGGCTTTCCTGGATAGTCTAGGTTTGCGCCGTCGCTATCCTCTGGGACACTTGTTTGGCGATGCCGCGTACACCGCTGCAGAGCTGGATGCGTTTCTGGAAAGTCTGCAGATTCGCCAGTCGGACATTGATGCGATTTTTCAGCGGTTGTCGGGCTACCGTCTGGGGCACTGGACACCCGAGGTCCTGTCATTTCAGCAGGAACTGTCGCCAGGCCTGTTCCCCGCATTTTATCGAGAGCTGCACGAACGGCTGGCAACATTGCTGGACGGGGAGCAAGCGCTTTACTGTGGCAGCAAGGAAGTCCTCTGTGAAGAGTTTATTCCCTTTGTGTTGGCGCGCGGTGGTAAAGCCGTCTTGAGCGTTCGCGATCCCCGAGACATGATCGTCTCACTGGATTATGGCTCCCGTGATAACCAGACAGGTGACCATCGGCCCCTGCTATTCAGTTTGCGGGCCTGGCGGAAAAGCGTCGCGCTGCTACTTGCCTGTCAGCATATCCCCAACTTTTCGTGGGTGCGTTACGAAGACGTGGCGCAGGATCCTCAGCGCGCGCTGAATCGCTTGCGGTGTCGCTGGGAAGTGCCTGACGCGGACTACCCATTGGCTGATTCCATTACGAGCCAAGACGGGGAATGTTGGTCCGGGAATTCGTCGTTTGAAGATGCCGTTGGCGTTACGACCGCTTCGGTAGGCCGGTTCCATCGGGTGTTACCCACAGAGACACTCAGGTACATCGAAGCCTGTTGCGGTCCTGAGATGCGGGTGCTCGGATATGAATTGACATCAGAGAAACCTCCAAGTCGAAGTGATCTGGAAAATTATCGAGAGCCGTTCGCCAATCTGCATGGCAAGTTTCCCCAAGACTACAGTACCTTGCCCGCACGAATTGATCAGGAATGGAAGCGTTTGCAACTCCTACAGCAGGACCAGTCCGCAATGTCCGAACATGATTTGCGGTATTGGTTTGTTGATCCTCGCGCATATCAACCCTTGCAGAACGCCGTCAACAAACCGGGATAGACTGGAGAAAGTCCGATACCGGTGTGGACTGGTTTTCTGTTAAGTTTGTCCTCAAACGCTCCCTCGTACGTCCGTGGGAGGGGCGGTGGAGTCCAATGATGGAATCGGGCCATCTGCGGGATGGGTGGGAATGCAGAGTGTTTCACCAGTGACGTGTTGGGTTTATTCTTCCCAGGTGGTACGGACACAAAAGCGACCTGGCTTTACAGGCGTACGGCAATCAGTATGTGTGATTACTCAATCGTCATTCCCTGTTATCGCAGCGGTGCCTGGTTGCCAGAACTGGTCCAGCGGGTTGAGCGGGCGTTAGCGAACGTACCTGGGTCTTTTGAAGTTCTGCTGGTGAATGACGCTTCACCGGACGACACCTGGCAGGTGATCGAGTCATTGGCGGGACAGTCTGGGTTTGTCCACGGACTCGATATGATGTTTAACACGGGGCAATTTCGCGCGACTCTGTGCGGCATGGAACACGCGGTGGGAAATCAAATCGTTCTCATGGACGATGACCTGCAGCACCCGCCGGAAGCCATTCCCGACCTGATTGCCGCGCTCGACGCGCATCCAGAATGGGATTGCGTGATGGCGCGTTTCAAATCGCCACGCCATGGACTGTTACGGCGCGTGGGCAGTCGAGTGGCCGCCGAGCTGTTTTGTTATCTCTACGGACGTCCGCGAAAAATTGCGCCGAGTAGCTTTCGAATTCTGCGTCGTCCGCTGGTCGAGACCATTTGTCGACACGGTACCGTAAACCCTCTGATTGGACCTTTGATTTTTCGATCGACTCGTCGTTTGGGTAACGTCGATGTGGAGCACCAGCCGCGTCCTCAGGGACGCAGTGGTTACTCGATTTCTCGATTGACACGGATTGTCTGGCAAAGCATTTTTTCGACCTCGACAGTACCACTTCGGCTGGCGAGCGGGCTCGGGTTCTGCTCGGCTGTGGGCAGTTTCGTATTGGGTGTTGTCTACTTCTTGCGCTGGTGGTTTGGAGTCATTTCCGAGCCGGGTTTCATCACCACCGTGTTGTTGATCATCTTTTTTGGAGGGCTCACGTTGGCATCGGTGGGCCTGCTGGGTGAATACCTGGTGCACATTATGGAAGAGGTGCGCCGACCTGTGCGTTACGCGATTCGGGAGCGGACGCCTGTGGGGGGCAGAGACGTCGCGGACTCTTGAACGATTGGCAATCGCCAATGTCTGATCCGCAGCCTTAGCGCCGCCAAAGAGCAACGCCGCCAGAAAGCCTTGTGCGTTCGTTGAATCCCAGGAATCACCGCGAGCGAAGTGCAGTTCCGTTGAAATACAGACCAGGTATTGCAATCAGATACTGAGCGGGCCGCTGAGGCACCAGTCCAGCTAGATCATCAATGAAGTCAAAGCTTTACCTTCACTCAGACGCATGGGGCGATCGTTCTGATCGAGGATCTCATGTTCTGGCTCCAAGCCCAGCAGATGGTAAATCGTTGCGGTCAGGTCGGCCGGGGAAACTGGGTCGCTCTCCGGATAGGCACCGATTTTGTCCGAGCTGCCGTAGACTTGTCCGCCGCGAATGCCGCCGCCAAACAGGAGCACCGAGAAGCAGTGTGGCCAGTGTTCACGGCCCTGCGTTTTGAGGGTAATGCGCGGGGTGCGGCCGAACTCGCCGGCCACGACGACCAGCGTTTCTTCCAGCTGTCCTCGGTTTTCCAGATCGGTGATCAATGCTTCCAATGCCTGATCAAAAGGCGGTATGAGGTCGTCGGCAAGCGCTTCGCAATTATCCCAGTGGCTATCCCAGGCATACCCTTTTTTGCCTTGGGTCCGTAGCCACGTTGCTTGGGCCAGGCGAGTTCCGGCGTCGATCATCCGTCGAGAAAGCAGGACAGATTGGCCAAACAGATTGCGCCCGTACCGTTCCCGCTCATTGGCATCGGCGGTGGACAAGTCAACCGCCTGACGTACTGCTTCGCTGCTGACGACATCTAAGGCCCGGCTTTGGTTTTGCGTGAGGCTGCGCGCCAGGGAATTGTTTTCCAGGAAGGTGACCTGATTGTTGACTTGCTCGATCAATCGCGTGCGACGTCGCAGGACGTCCGCTGGACGATTTGCCACCAAGGGTAGATGGTCGAGCTTGAAATTGTCATCGTTGGGGTTGCCGCCGGTTTGTAGTGGGTCGTATTTTCCGCCCAGACGACCGCCTGATTGACCAGCGCGTCTGCCACTACCAGCGTCGAGGCGGCGCGGCGCCAACACAAAAGGAACCATCGGGCCGGGGCCCGGGTCCACCTTGGACAAGGCCGCGCCGAGGTGTGGATGGTCGGTGCGGTTGCCGAAATTGGCATCGCCTTCGCTGCCATCGTAGTCGTAGCCCGTGAACATAATGTAGCCACCACCCGCATGGCCGCTCCACTTGTGCGTCATCGATCGGATTACCGTGGCGCGATCCATCAGCTTGGCCGATCGCGGCAGGTGCTCGGTGATCCGTTGGCCCGGTAAAGAGGTGCCAATCGTTTGAAAATCGCCACGGACGTCAGCGGGCGCATGGGGCTTGGGATCGAAGGTGTCGTGGTGGGACATGCCACCGGAGAGAAACAGGACGATACAGTTCTTGGCTTTGCCAAAACTGGCAGGTTTCGATGCGTTTGACGCTCTGGCCGAGGTGGGTCTGGACAGCAGTCCGGGGAGACTCAAGCCAGACAGTCCCAGACCTCCGATACGCAGCATCTCACGTCGTGCGAGCTCTTCACCGGGCTTGGCCGCGGGACCATACAGGTTCAACATCTTGCTTTCCTTGCGAAACCGTTTTCAGTGCCAGAACGGGGGACGTTCGGTGCAGTCAAACAGGCCAGATTCTGGGCCAAGTCACGTCTTCACACAATACATGAAACCGGACTCTGGCTCAAGACGCATCAAATATTGCCGATGCGTTTAGTGGGCCGTTGGTTGCCGAGGGCGGCTGTCGTTATCATCGGCACATCCTGTGCGGTCTCTTCATTGAGTCGCGAAACGGCGGTATAGGGTAGTTTTTCACGGGCAAACGGCCGCAGTCCCGCCTGCCAGGCCTCACGCCTTGGGACGAGAAGTGGCTGGCATGCGCATCGTCTGGCTCACCGATATCCATCTAAATGGTGTTACCGATGAGGTAACCGATGATCTGCTGGCAGCAGTTGCTGCGCACCAGCCGGCGGGTGTGCTGCTCGGGGGCGACATTGCGGAGGCTCCCGATGTGCGGGAGTATCTGTTGCGAATTGCCGCCGGATTGGATTGTCCTGTCTATTTTGTCTTGGGAAACCACGATTACTATTTCGGGTCGGTCCAACAGGTCCGCCAAGACATCAGTCGGTTATGTCAGCGTCATCCACAGCTAACCTATTTGACGGATTCGGAGCCCGTGCAGTTGTCAGAGTGTAACGCGTTGGTGGGCCACGACGGTTGGGCCGATGGTCGGTGCGGTGATTACCACAATTCGCGCGTTGTGATGAGCGATCACCGCTTGATTACGGAACTTGCGGGTACGGAAGCGGAGGCTCGTTTGTCCGTATTGCAGAAATGGGCGGGAGAGGCTGCAGACCATATCTACCGAGTGCTGCCGCAGGCTTTAGAGCGTGCGCAAGAGGTTCTCTTGTTGACTCACGTGCCGCCATTCCGCGAAGCCTGCTGGCACGAAGGGAATATTGCGGATGACCAATGGGCGCCCCATTTCAGCAGCCAGGTGATGGGGGAGACGATTGTCGAAATCATGCGTTCACGACCGGCCCAACGGTTGACAGTACTGTGCGGACATACACATAGTTCCGGAGAATTCGTGCCCATTCCCAACGTCCGTGTTGTCACAGGGGCAGCCGAGTACGGTAGCCCGGGCATTTGTCGTGTTTTGACAGTCTCTTGAGCCGGTTCCACCGCGGGTGCTGCGTAGGCGTCCTCTGGTACGCGCAGGCGGTCTCGGCTGTTAGGATAACTGACAAAATATGTTTGCTACAGTGATCGCTGCAGCAGATTGTTTGTTTGCGCACTTTGCCCTTTATCTTCGGCCCTTTTTCTTCGTCGGGAGTTGCTACTATGGCAACCACGCAGACTGAATTTGAAGTATTACAAACCGAGTTGGCGGCGGGTGGTGTCCCGGCAGTACTGGAACGGCTGGTCGAGCAGCTCCGTACCAAGAGTCGTTATCACGAGTTGTTTGAAGCGCTCAAGATGAAGGTGCGTCTGGAGATTGGGTTACCCGTGCAGTACGACGAGTCGGGTGACGAGTTGGACGAAGCAACTCGCCTCAAGCTGGAAGAAGGACTTGTTGATGCTTGTCGCGAAGTAGGCATGTTGATGATTCAAGATGGTGCCATTCGCGAGGCATGGATGTATCTGCGGCCCGTGGGCGATCGCGCTGCCGCCGCTGCCGCACTCGCGGAAGTTGAGTCGACCGATGAGAACCTGGACGAAATGGTGGAAGTCTGCCTGCACGAAGGTGTTGATCCGGCTCGCGGATTCCGACTGGTGTTGGACCACTATGGAACCTGCAATGCCATTACCACTTTTGAAGCCACATTGCAGCAGCGGACCCCCGCAGAACAACGGCATACGGCGGGTATGCTGGTCGAACATCCGCAGGGGGAATTGTGGGCTGCGGTGGAGGCCGCCATTGCGCAGAAG
>CAZITS010000345.1:0-6192 GCA_964542185.1 uncultured Pirellulaceae bacterium | reverse complement strand
GTGAGCAGGGTGCCCACAGTTGACCTGCCACAGACAGCCGCTTCTGAAATATTGGCGAGGCATGGCGGCGTGCGGTAGCTCTTGAAGTCACATGTGTACTGCGGTTGTGGTCTGGGAGATGTTTCCCGGAGTCCGCGGTGGAATGCTTGTCAGACGTGCTCATGAGCTTCGTGTTTGATTCCCGCGAAGACCGCCCACATTTCTTCCGCCCAGACCTGTTTGACCTCGGTAAAGCCGCATTGCCTGAGGGTCTGGAGTTGCGCTGCCGTCGTTTCGTGGCAATCGTCTCCACTTGTTTTGGGACTGCCGAAGTCGTTCACATTTCGCTGGATCCAACCTTCAAGGGTTGGTTGCATGGCTGCAGGAATTTGGCCAGTCGCGATCACCTGCCGCATGTGCGCGGCCCAGTGATGAAGACGCGCCAGATAGTCCTGGTCGTCTGGCGGCCTTACTTCATCTCCGTTGATGAAGATTCCCTCGGATTCAATCGTGCTAAAGCAACGCTTATAGAAGGCTTCTTTTTCGCTGCGGTCGAGGTGGTGAATGGCGGACATACTTACGACGTAGTGGGGACGTACCTGGAGACTCGCTTCCCAGTTGTCCTGCAGGCGTGCCTGACAGTAGAGAACGCGCGAACCAAATGAGTGGAGGCGACGTTCTGCCAGCGAAAGAAAAGCTTCTGACTGGTCCAGGTTAATGCCGTGGGCATCCGGGTACCGTTTCAGGATCCGTTCCAGCAGCCGACCAGAGCCTCCTCCCGCGTCGAGCAGGGTAAAGCGAGCTGTCCGTTGCGCGGGTAGCTGCGCGAGGATGCAGTCCTGAATTTCTCGATACCGCGGGTGGATGATCGCAGCGGCTTTATCGTAGCCTGTTGCCGCAGTGACAGCGTTCCAGCGATAGCTGTGCATTGTAGTTCAGGAGCCCAGGACGTTTTGACCGATGGCGTAGACCTCTTCGGCATTCAGCACCCGGTCATTGGCTTGGAAAAGGCTTTGCAACGCCGCTTTATGGATTTTCATCTTGGTGTTCCCCACGCCAATGGCACCGTAGCAAGCGACCTGATTGAGCATCACGTTTCGGGCTGTCGCATCGATACCTTCAATACCGGCTGGTGGCACGGCGTTCAGATCAATCGCTACGCGGAGTCGCGATTGACGGGACCAGGCGTCCAGTTCCACGAGTTGGATTCCAGCGGCACCAGCGGCAATCAACAGATCGGCTTGCGCCAAGGACTCTTTAACTGCCCCCTCCACCGAGGTTGCCAAGGGAGACAGTTGGGCACCCTCCACACGCTGGGCGACATCGTCACAGACCTCTTGGGCGCGTGCCAGCTGACGCGAGGCAACAGTCACGTGGCTGCCCTGCCGCGCCAACAAACGCACCACGCGGCTACCGACCGGGCCGGTAGCTGCGAGTACTACGGCGCGCGCGTCACGGAGCGCGAGGTGCTCCGCCGCTGCCAATACCGCGGCCGCCGCGGTGGTGTTGGCACCATTGGAGTCCATTAACACCGAAACCCGCATGGGGCCAAAGAAACTTGCGGTGACCGCATCCAGAATGGCTTCGCCCGCCGTCACGTCGGTGCCGCCGATAAAGATCGCAGTTTGATGCAGGTCGGCTGGGCCTCGCGTGAAAATCGCACCGTGTACCAGCGATTCAACCTGGTCAGATTGGACACCGTGGTATTGCAGCAGGTGGTCGACGCCACTGTCGGCGGCAACAACGGCGTCGAATACGCTGGCGTGCGGGTCGGGATCGAGTTGGATCAGCAGGTGGGGTTTGGTCATTGTGCGTTGGCAGCTAGAAAAAAAGCCCATTGCCGAAGCAATGGGCAGGGGTTTGTAAGTTTGGCACGCACGGTAGCTGTGGGCTAGAGGCGTACGTCTTTTGACTGCGGATGAAATCCCGCGGAAGCGGACCTAGCTGGCCTCAAATCCTTGGAACGGGTGCGCCTGGTCCTTGCCGGCGATCATTTCATCAGCGGTTGGTTTACCACCCATCGCGTTGGCGATTGCCATCTTGGTGGCAGAAAAGTTGTAATCGTAGATCTTGCGATCGTCGCTGGCTTCCCAGTGGATGAATACACCACATACGATAACCAGATCTTCGCACTGATCCTTGGGAATCACGCCTTCGGCTACCGACTCAGCGACCGCCTTGGCAACAGCTGCCTGAGCGGGGCCAAACATCTGCACTGCCTGTTTGGCGCCTTTAATCGTGACCTTGGTAATCATCACCGTGGCGGGTTTGACCGCCAGGTTGGGAGTTACCACGGCGAGCAGGTTCGAGTGGCCTTCGCTTTGGCGCGCCAAAGCGTTGGCGAACGCCGTACCCACGGGACCATCCTTACTTCCGATCAAAAGATCAATATGAGCAATCTCATTACCGTCGCCGTCCAACGCTTCGCCAATGTACATCGACATGTTCGTTCTCCATCTCAAGACATCCATCAAGGTGCAGTTGCAGGCTGGTGAGGCTGCACTTGCTGTGTTCCAAGCCGCGAGACTAACACACGTCGTCTTAAAAACCAACCACCCTTGCCCACAGTAGCTTTGTTAAGGGGCCGTTCTGCTTTCCAAAATATCTGCAGATCGTCTTGTCTCGCGGATACGGAGGCCTGCGCGAGAGGGCAATTTCGGATACGATGTCGCCATGACCCACTGCGACCCGACAGCGGCCAGAAAATTCGCGATCCACGTCGTCAGGCGTCTGCGCGAGAAGGGGTACCAGGCGTTTTGGGCGGGAGGCTGTGTGCGTGATCATTTGTTGGGGGTGTTGCCGCACGATTACGATGTCGCGACGGGGGCCCGGCCAGACGAGATTCGCACGCTTTTCGGGAAGCGGCGGACACTGGCACTGGGGGCCGCATTTGGCGTGATTACCGTGCTGGGTCGCAAGGTGGAGGGCCAGGTCGAGGTGGCAACCTTCCGATCGGACCACGGTTACAGTGATGGTCGCCATCCGGATCATGTGACTTTCAGCTCGCCGGAAGAGGATGCCAGACGGCGTGATTTTACAATCAACGGGATGTTCTACGATCCGCTCGACGATCGCGTGATTGACTACGTGGGCGGAGAGGCGGACCTGCGGCAACGCCGTATTCGGGCGATTGGCGACCCGGCGGCAAGATTTGCCGAAGATCACTTGCGTTTACTGCGGGCAGTTCGTTTCACTGCCGTGCTGGAAGCGGAACTGGATGCAGAGACTGCCGCTGCGGTAACCCACTGGGCACCCCGCATAGGTACAGTCAGCGGCGAGCGAGTTGCCGGGGAAATGCGACGTATGCTGGTGCACTCAACCAGAGCTCGGGCTGCTGATTTGTTGCGCCGGTGTGGATTGCTGGATGCGATTCTGCCGGAATCCCGGCTGCCAGGTGAATCACCGGAGCGTTGGCCGCAAATACTGCGGCTGCTGGAAGCCTTGCAGATGCCCAGCTTTTCAGTTGCGCTGGCGGCTTTACTTTGGGAACCGCGACGTTCAGCACACCTGGGGGATGGCGTGACGACGTTGTCTCGCCGTTGGCGACTCTCGAATGCGGAGTCTGCGACCGTTTTGTGGGTGCTGCAGAATGCCGCTCTGGTTCTCCAGGGCCACGCTGCGCCCTGGCCGCAGCTGCAACGGGTATTGATACATCCGCAGATTCAAGAACTCATGGTTTTCGCCAGGGGGTTGGCAGGGAGCAGTACGGAGTTGCAGGCAGCCATTTCTTACTCGCAGGAGAGGCTCGCGCAGGACCCAGGTCAACTCAATCCCCCGCCGCTGATTTCGGGAACGGATCTGGCAGACCTGGGTATTCCGCCGGGACCGATCTACTCGAAGCTACTGACCCATGCGCGGGATGCGCAATTAGAAGATCAGATTCGTGACCGGGAGTCGGCACTCGAGTTGGTTGAGGAGGTCTGGCGGAGCAAGTCTGACACCGGACCGGTACCCTGAAACGCGGCGCTGACGATAAATGGTTTCCGTTGACGGATTGGGAAGCTTGGTGAAAATAGCAAGCGGATAGAACACGGTCACACCGGCGCAATCGTCTGTCGTCGGTTCAAGGATGCTGCTCAGACCCCGGGAGGTTATAGCTGGATGGACAAGAAATCCAAAAAGCGAGTGGAGGTCATTAATCAACGCTTGCAGAAACTGCGTCTGCAAGTTGCCGGTGCCAAAAAGCAGGCAGATGAACCGGGTGAAGTGGAGAAGTTGCAACAAGAGATTGATCAACTGACAGAAGAAGTTGTCAAGTTGCGGGCATCGTAACGGGACGGCATACACATCAGGCCATGCGTTGCAGACAAAGCAAGCAAATGTCGTCAGTCTGAGTCTGTGTTTTGACAAACGCTTGTAATGCATCGATGGCATTCTGTCCGTACTCACTGACAGAGTCGGCGTTTTGCAGCAAGCTGTCTTGAAGGCCGCGAATGCCGAACTGCTCGCCGCTTTCACTCATGGCATCACTGACACCATCGCTATACATCGCCACCAGGTCTCCTACTTCCAGGTCGAATTCAAAGACCTGGTAGGGGTAATCCGTGACGACGCCCAGCGGCAGTCCTGTTTCGTCGTTGGCCAGTTCACGCAGCGTTCCCTGCTGGTTTCGCAGAATCGGCCGCATATGCCCTGCGTTGACGATCTGCATTGAGTGACGCTGGGGGTCGACAATTGCCAAGACAAGCGTCACGAACCGCCAATGGGCAGTTTGCGTGTTGTAGCTCGCGTTAAGTTTTTGAAAGATCTCCAGCGGTGTCAGTCCACCGGCCAGGTGGACTCTCATTTCACTGGCGAGCTTGGCCATCAACAAGGCCGCCGAGACTCCTTTGCCCGCGACGTCACCTACCACGACGGCACAGCGGCCATCGGGCATTGTTACGTAGTCGTAATAATCTCCGCCAACTTCTCGTGCTGCGGCATAAAAGTCAAAGAATTCGTAGCCGTTCAGCTTCGGTGGTTGGTCCGGCAGTAAGCCGACTTGAATTTCCCGGGCGACCTGTAACTCTCGCCGCATCTCACGTTCGCGCAGCGCAATTTCATGAAGCCGAGAATCTTCAACAGCCAGTGAAACCTGCAAGGCGACTGTCGAAAGCAGGTCCAAATCTGCTTCGCTGAATTGTCCAGATTGGCGACTGGTGTCGAGTTGCATGACGCCGAGGGGGTGGTTCTCCAGATCGAGCAGAGGAGCGCAGACCACAGACCGTCTGCGGGCATTCACAATGCTTTGGGTTAAAGGAATTTGTGGCGGCGATTGGATGTCGTCAAAAATGATTCCCTGGCCGGTTTC
The DNA here is from genome assembly GCA_964542185.1 of uncultured Pirellulaceae bacterium. Lineage (GTDB taxonomy): Bacteria > Planctomycetota > Planctomycetia > Pirellulales > Pirellulaceae > UBA9264. The sequence goes on along the minus strand of CAZITS010000345.1, from coordinate 923 downwards.
CAGAACATGATCCATCACCGTGCGGCTGATGAAAATCGTGTCGTCTGCTCCCGCTTTGCGCTGTTTTGCCACCCGTAGTTCTGGAGTATCACCCCCAGGACTGGCGAGAACACAGACAGCAGAGTCGGCAGGGGGAAAGATCTTTAACAGGCTATCCAGGACTTTTGCCAGCACTTCATCCAGCGCCAACGCATTATGCAGATCACGGGTGATCTGCATAATCGCCGAGAGTTTGGAACTAGAATTGACACTCGAGCGAAATTGCCAATTGGAGGCGGACGCGTTCAGGCTCACTGAATCTGGCGATGAACGCCCGCGATCTTCGATGACCGATATTTGCGATACGGATTCGTCATCCAACAGCCAAGAGTCATCTCGGTCTTCGATGAAGGAGAACGCGTAGCGGAGAATAGTAATCAGGTCATGGTTTTCGAGTGCGTAGGGGACACCGGGTTCAAGTTTGTCACCGTTGAGGTAGGTGTGGTTGCGGCTGTTCAGGTCAGTAAGTTGATAGCGTCCGTCTGATTGCGACACGGAAGCGTGTTGACGACTGACCTGATCGTCTTTTAGCTGGAGACTACAGAGTTCATCACGTCCGATCAGCAGGTCTTCGAGACCCAGCGGAATTTCATTTTGCGGCAACTGGCCTTTGAGCAATTTGAGCAGAGGCATCGTCAGTCAGCGTGAGCACCGCACCCTGGTTAGCGTTCCTGCCCGGTTTTCAGGAACAGAAGTATGAAACAAGTCCGGGAGCTGTTTTCTCATCAGCGAAAAAAGTCAACAAGCAGAAGGGCACCGAAGCTACCCCGCTTGTGAGTCCCAACGATGGAGAGCTATCTTGTTAGAGGACCGGTGCGTCAGGACTGTGGGTTGGACGAATATGGCGTACTGAGTATGAATCAAGCCTTGAACGAAGCTTATTC
>CAZITS010000344.1:0-6196 GCA_964542185.1 uncultured Pirellulaceae bacterium | reverse complement strand
ACCGGTCGGGGTTTTTAGCCTCTCCTCGCACAATCTCAACTCAAGTGCTGCATATTCAACGCTGTTGAATATGTTGCTGGATGCCGCCGAGCTCAATGCGGTTCCCTGAACAGTTCCAGCGTCGAACAGCGGTGTTTCTATTTGCCGAAGCTGTCCAGCCCGGCATCTGGCCGCGAGGTATGATCGTGTGTAGCCAGGTCACGGAGGGGCACCTCTGGACGGCTGGATTGGGTTTGCGGGCGGATTTGTTGTAGAATCAGTTGCAATCCCGAAAGTAAAGCGTCCGTCGCAGATGGGAGCGTGGCAACATTGCGGAACTCGACAACCTGGAGACCTACAGGGTGTTGGCGTTCCTCCCCGCTGGGTGGCCATGTTGTCCGCAGGGACTTGGGTACCATGGGCTAGGCCGCATAGCGACTTTGAATCTGGAATCTTGACTGGCTGAGTTGAGAGTCTGTTCTGTAAGGACTGTGAAATATGCTGTCGATTAATGACCGTAAAGTCAAATTGTGTGACGGGGCATCGCGGCGCGAATTCATGCGCGTGGGAGGCCTTTCGTTGTTTGGCAGTATGTCCTTGCCGCAGTTGCTGCGTGCCGCTGAGGTGGACAGGCGGGGGGGGCCGGCCAAGTCGATTATCATGTTCAATTTATTGGGCGGTCCATCGCATATGGACATGTTCGATATGAAGCCTGATGCGCCCGCCGAGTTGCGAGGCGAATTCAAGCCCATCAGCACCTCGCTGCCAGGTTTGCAGATTTGCGAGCACATGCCGGCACTCTCCAAATGGATGCATCGTTCGACTTTAATTCGGACGTACAGCCACGAATTTAATTCACACGACCCGTTGTCGTTCATGACAGGGTTTACGGATGCCCAGATCACAGCGCAGGCCTTGCCGACAGACCCTCCTGACATTGGGGCAATCTGCCAGTACCTGGGTTTAGGGCCAAATGATCTGCCAGGCGCGGTTTGCATGCCCTGTTTTCCCGGGTCCGGTCAAAAGGGATGGCGCCGTCGCGGGCCGTATGGAGGTGCGTTGGGTAGGCAGTATGACCCGCTCTTTACGCGTTGCAAACCGACATTTGATCGTGAGCCGAAGACAGAGCACTACGATCCGGTTCTGCCAGTTGGTGAGCCGTTTCCTCCCGCGCCTGACGCTTTGCCTGGTATGACGATTGATCGGCTTGGAAATCGTCGGTCCCTGCTCAACCAGCTTGACCTGAAATTCGATCAGGTGCGGTCTTCCGCAGTGGTTGAGGCGATGGATAAGACCAAGCAGATGGCGTACTCGTTGCTCACTTCCGGGCGGACGCGCGATGCGTTTGATTTGTCCCAGGAGACCACTGCGTCACGTGAAAGGTATGGTCGCAGTTTGACGGGTTCGAGTTTGTTGATCGCTCGGAGGCTGGTTGAATCTGGTGTTCCGTTTGTCAGTGTGCACCAGGAAATTTTTGATCATTACGGGCATGCCTACGACATGCACTCGAATAATTTCAGCATGCTGAAAGACATGAATTTGCCGTTGTTGGATCAGGTTGTCCCCGCATTGCTTGAGGATCTTGATGCGCGCGGGCTCTTTGACTCCACCCTGGTCGTGGTCATGGGGGAAATGGGTCGGACTCCCAAGATCAATGGAAGTGCCGGGCGGGATCACTGGCCGCAATGTGGATTCAGCCTGCTGTTTGGTGGCGGTACCAGACAGGGACTTGTCTATGGGAAGACCGACAAGATTGGGCAATGGCCGACATTAAATCCCGTTTCACCGGCAGACCTGGTCGCTACTTTTTACCAGTTGATGGGCATCGACCCTCATCTGGCAGTACCCGATCGAAGCGGTCGTCCCATCCCGATTGCCCATGGTGGTGAGCCGATTTCTGACTTGATTGCGTAAAACTGTTGCGTCAATCAGGTACGCGATTGAGTTCTTGTTGCCAATGGGCAGTCCGTCGAGTGCCCTACTTGTGCGGCTCGCGGCCTCAGCGGCGTTCGGCAAGCTAAGATTCGGGGTGCGGGTATTTGAGTGTTGTCGGACCTGGGGTGGAAAGCGCTGCGTTGGACACAGCGTTCGGCTGCTCGTCGAGAATCACCTGGTTTACCCATGTCTCCTCATACACCTGGAATCCGGTTTTGATGTAATTGGGGAGGGCTGCGGGATGATCCAGGTCGCAGGTGTGTAGCCACAGACGCTGGGGAGTGTGTGTCCAGGCTTCACGCGCCGTCCAACGCAAGAAGAATTTACCCAGTCCACGTCCCAGAAACTGTGGAAACAGCCCGAAATAGGCTAATTCAATTTCATTTGGCGTCCGGCGATCTAATTCGCAATATCCGGCCGTTACACCTCGCACATGCAGCGTGAATAAATCGACACGCCTGTCGGTCAGGACATTCTCAAGTTCTGATTCCGGCATGACCAGGCGGTCATACCAATGGAGTTCTGAACCGACGGAACGGTAGAGAGCGTGATAGAAAGAGACACTTGGCGATAGTACCTCGTGGATCTCTACATTTTCCAATGGGTTCTGCAGTTGCTCCCCCGGCCTGTGAAGCATCTGCAGGTAGGTTGTTTTGGTTCGTATTTCAGGTGGAGCCATCGGAGTCCGTCAGGTAGCGATAAAGCTGGCAGATATTTCCAGAGTATTGAGCGTTCCAGAAATAACATCAAAAGCCGGCTGGCGATAGCACGTACCACTCTGCCTGCTTTTTCCGGTTTACCGTGGTTTTCCAGGGCCGCAAGCAGTTGTGGTATTCGTACGCGGTCAAGCCAAACTTGCACGCACCAACGCGTTGCGAGTATGATTGAGGCACTCGCGGTGTCCGTGAGTCACCTTGAACAGTAACTGGTTCTCGAGTCAATAATGTCCTTGTTTTTTCGCACTTATGGGAGTGAATAATGAGAAGATTGGCATTCAGTGTTTTGATGTTAGCAATTTGTGTCTCAGGTGCAGTCGTAGCCGCCGAGACCGAGAAACAAGCCAAAGAGCCGAAGAAGACGGTTGTCGTCAATGGTGCGGCACCTGAATTCAAGATCAAGGATTCAGATGGAAAACTGATCGATCTCAAGAAGCTGACCGAGAAAGGTCCGGTTTTGGTACGGTTGACGTGTGGCTGTTCGGGTTGTGACAAGGAGCTGGCGTATTTCCAGGCTATGCACAAAGAGTACAAAGGCAAAGGCCTCACTAGCCTGGCGATCTTTCGTGAGCCCGACACCAAAGTTGAGAAGTACGTCAAGCAGAAAAAACTGAACATGCTGTATGCAGTTGATTCGAAGGGTGACAGTTGGAAGACGTTCCAGACCAAGACGATGCCCACCAATTTCCTGATCGAAAAGGGTGGAAAAATCAAGTCGATCGCCGCCGGATGTGATCCGACTGGTCTGGTCGCCAAGGTTCTGTCCAAGAAAGTAGCTGCGTTACTTTCGACGACTGCAGTCGACGTGAAAGCTGTTGTTGACAACAAGCAGAAGAAGTAGCGGTTGTCGCGTTTTACGCGTATTCAAGAGACAGGCAACTGCCTTGTAGTTGCCTGTCTTTTTTTGTGCGCGTGTTGCTCGGGAGACACTTCTGATTCAAGCAGTCTTTTCGTTTCGTCAGAACGCAGCGATGCAAAGGGCGCGACCACTGGAATGTCGGAGAAGAGTGATCAACAACAGAAGCGTGTGCTGAAGCTTATTCAAATAGCGTTTTGTAGATAGCGTAAATGAGCACTACCGCTACAGGTAAGAGCCATTCAATCACCCCTCTTACCCGTTGATTTCTTTTTGGCTCTTCTGTGGGAGTTGTTGATGGAGTAGGCATAGGAATATCTCGTGGTCCTGATTTCTAGTCACGCTGGCTTAATCAGGATCTTGCTTCCACGTACGAAGGCGGGGCACCGGATCACTGCCTCAATCGAGCCGCAGCGATATCAGTCTGCCGATTTCGGAGCATTGAATTTTTTGGTCGGTTGGGGGACTTCGAGTTTGGGTGACCACGGGCGCCGGTAGTTTCGTGACCAATGGCAGCCACCGATGAATTCCCACGGTCGACCCTGGTCATCGAGTTTCTTTCCCTGGAACGCAGTAAATAATGTGCCGTCAGCCAGTTCGACAGTGGTGGGTTCCGCCAGTGCATCCGACAGCGGTATGTCGTCACGTAGTACGATTTCTTCCGTCCAGGTCTTGCCATAGTCGGAAGTAAAACGGGCGCGTACACCAAAGGGTGGGGCGAACCGGCGTTGATAGGAACAGACAATGGTGCCATCTCGCAATAGTGTGGGGAGCGGATGTTTGGCTTGGATAGGGGTCTGTGTTGCTTTCGTCCAGGTACGTCCTCCGTCAGCGGAAGAAATCGAGTACGCGTGACTCCCTAGTCCGGTTCGCAGTAACACGAACATTTGCCCGTCCGAGTTGATGATCGGGAAGGTTTCACTAAACCCGTGTTCCAGCGGCGACAATCGACCGTCGGCTGCGCGAATGGCTTGCCATGTCTTGCCCCTGTCTTCCGAACGGATGCAATAGACACTCCATCGTCCCTGTCCGTAGCGGTGCAGGCGGTTCTTGGTTGTAGAGCCGGAATCTTGTTTGACGGGGACACGCTCTTCTGGTGTCGCCCCGTAGCCGAAATAGATCAGTGAGCCATCCTGGAGCTGACGTAATGGCCCACGGCCGACAAAATGTGCGAAGAAAGGAAGCTGTTTGTGGATGGCGCGTTCTTGCCAGGTTTTGCCGCCGTCTGCTGATCGCCTGGCGATCAGGTCATAGATGATTGCGCAATAATCTTCCTGCGGCCCCAGATCCCACACCTGATACCCTTTCTGTTCAAGCTGTCGGATGTTGGTCCTTGGGAATCGAAAGTAGCCACTGCTACCGACCTCAAGTAGCGTGTGGTCAGCCATTGTGACGCGATTGGCGACTGGCGTCGTCTCGGTTGGGCTGGTGATTTCCCAAGTTCGCCCGCGGTTCTTGGACAACAGAGTGACGTGTTTGGCCAGGGGGCTCCAGGCATCTGTTGTATTCTCGTCGCCAGGAAACAGGATGGTTAAGGGCATCCACAGCTGGTCGTCCTGGCCCACTTTCAGGTGCCCTTTACTGAACGTTGAATAGCGGCCCTGGTACGTGGCGCTGTGGAGAATGTCGTAATCGAGTTTCCAACTTTTGGCTGTCGTACTTGTGACGGGTTCTGCCGCCTGCAAGCCATGGTTCAAGCGGATCAAAGGTCGGCCGTATCCCAGGTCGCTCTCTGCTGCGATGCCACTCAATAGTAGCCCAGTGATCGCGTGCCAAACCAGGTTCGTTTTCATCAGGTTTGCTCCGGGTGGGTGACAAGGCGGAGGATCTTGGTGCGAAATAGATAACATCACGTCTGGCTGGATGAGACGGAAGCCAGCACACGTGACTATCTGGCAAAGTAACGCGGCGCCTACCTGACAAACATCAATTCGTTGGAGCTGAGTAAGACCTGGGCGTATTGCTGCCAGGGGGTCAGTTTTGGTTTGACGCTCGCAGGGTTGTTGTTTTGCGGGATGTCATCGGTATTGAGTTGGCGGTTGCTCTGGAACAAGTGGTCGATATTGATGTGGCCCCAGCCGCCGGTTCGGCGGTCAACGATTCGGATCACAGCTGACTTGTTTCTGAGGTCGGTGACATCCCAGGTTTTCCACGCCAGCTGTTCGCTACCGCCGGAGCGGTCGTTGGGACCTGTCGCTGTCCGTACCGGTTTTTTATCGATCAACAATTCGATGCAGGTGTTTCCAGGATATTTTCCACCTCCTACCAGGAAGTGGATGTACTTTCGTTGCAGTTGCAACGGCGGTGAGGTCAGCGTGCCGGTTGTCTTGTCGCCTTGAAAGAAGGTGTTGACTAGTCCACGACCGAGGAATCCACTGACGCCCATCTGGTTGGGAAGCGCACCCTTGGCCGGACCGGGTCCAAATGCCTCACCGGTTACCTTCCAGTCGCCGTAGGTGTCTCCTTCAAAGTCGGCGATCAACAGGTCGTCGTTCTCAGAGGGTGGATTCGCGGACGCAGCGCGTGTTTTGTCGACGCGGTCAGGTTCCAGGAACGCGAGCGCCATCTCCCGTTCCTGCGCGGAGGGAGGGCGGCCGAAAAGGAGCCGGTACGCATTGTGAACGCGAGTTGGGTCGTCGTCGGCAGACGACTCAATACGGGTCGCGAGTTCGCGGGCGCGGTCCAGCATGATTGGGCTGTTTAGCAAGAA
>CAZITS010000343.1:0-6200 GCA_964542185.1 uncultured Pirellulaceae bacterium | reverse complement strand
TAGACAGAGGGACCCTCGGGCAGGTATCTGAGGGCCATTTCTGGCGAACGAAAAAGCACCTCAGCTTGATGAACTACAACACCCATAATGACCTCCTGTCCATCGAGTCACCACCTGCCCAGTAGCACAGTTCTAGTGGTACTAGCCAACGGATCGAGCGATCTCCCCAGCCCGACCAAACTGTTTGCCGAGCGGGCCGCGCATGACACACCGCCCGGCACCGATGCAAGTCGTGTACTTTACTGTCCGAAACTGTGTATGATAAGCCGACAGTGGTGAGCCAGCTATTGAAAGTACGCACGGATGCGAAGAATCGACCCACAGATTTCGCCCAATGAAAAACACCAGCGCGTTAGTGCGACACGGTCCAAATGGTCCGTGCAGGAACGTGTATTACGGAATGAGCAGGCCCGACAGCTGCATCTCGCAAGTAACGATTCCACGCTGCCGTGGCTCGCTTCCCTGCTCCAAAATAACAACCCCAAGTATCAGCACTCTGTGGACCCGGTAGAAACCAGCCCTTGATCAAGCAGCGTCTGGAAACAGCATTGCAGTCCAAATGCCCGTGACGGTCTCGAAGCCGGAGCTCTGCTCGCAGTAAACCGTCGCCTGTTGCCTTGCGACAAAGTGCCCAAGGCAGTATTGTGCGGGCTAAGAATTTCGCAGAAAGCTATTCCACCTGCCCACTTCGGACTGTTGGCAGGTGGGTTTGCTTCATCGGGGCGCTTAGCTCAGTTGGCTAGAGCGCCGCCCTTACAAGGCGGAGGTCACAGGTTCGAGCCCTGTAGCGCCCACTCATTTGTCCTGCGGCAATACTTCAATACTCGTATGAGACGGAAGCAGACTGCGTTCCTAAAGCGGCAAGCGGCCTTCTGACTTCCAGCCACACGACCCTGGGACCGCACCTCGCCACAATCTTGCCAAAGACGCACTCAGCGTCCGCGCCGAAACAGGCCTACGGCGCAATCAATACGCTTCCTTTTACGGATTGCTGCAACTGTTCGTGGTCGCTGGGAGAATCCACGAGCAAGTTGTCGCCAAAGAGTATCTGCCTGGATTCAGCACCTCGTAATTCAACTGCCTTCGGCAACAGACTGGAAAAAAGATTGCCGGCGACCGTAACGGAACGAGTACCTTCGAGCACAAGTCCCGCCGCCCGAAAATCGTCGGTCCCGCGACGTCGTTTGCCCTCACCGATATAACTATCGCACAGCGCATTTCCGGTCACAGTGATGCGCCCGCTTTGAGGACCGATCCGTAAAGCATCAACGCCGATGATCGTAAAGGTATTCGCACTAATTGCGCACCCGTGTGCATCACGCAGGTCAATACCAGCGCCGTCATGGGCGATCACGTTGGCGGCAATCGTCACACCGTAGCAATCGCGATCCAGAATAATTGCTGTCTGCTTGCACTCTTCAATCATGTTTCCGGAAACCACAGAACCATACGTGTTTTCGATTACAACACCATGGCGAAGATGGTCGTCAAGGCAGTTGCCGGTCATGCACAGATTGAATCCATCGAAACAGTGCACTGCGTCTTGATTCTCCTCAAACTGGTTGCCCGCAACCACAATATCGTGGCAACCAAGCAAGTTGAGTCCAGTCATCCCATTATAGGTAATCAGACAATCCACAATCCGAGGGTCCTCGTAGCAATGATCAAGTAACATACCGTCTCCGCCATGATGACTTACGGTCACTCCTTCCAAATAGACCTCGTTGACATGCGAGGCAACGATTCCAGGACCACTTTGAGGGTTTCCTGTAATTCGCAAGTTTGAAACGTGCACGCGCCACAAACGCAACCGTGAATCTTCACGAGCTCCGGATCGATAGATGCGTAAAGCTGGCAAACCATCCGTGTTGGCATTCTCGATATGGGTTGCCGTCCCCGATCCAACTAGCAGTACGTCATCTTGTCTGATCGTAAGTGGCTCCAGAATTCGAAACTTCCCCGGGGGAATCCGAACAACACCTCCTTCTTCCGGGAGAGCATCGATTGCTTGCTGTAATGATGCGTACCGAGCAGCGTCAATCGGCACACGAGCGCCGGGCAAAATGGGCTTTTCCACTCCGTCATTAACACTGCTGCCTAGTACATTGACCAATCCCAAAACGCTGAAAACTGCAATCGTCAAGGCCCACCATTTCATAACGCAACCCTCCATTTCCTGACCCTCGCGCACAATTGCCTTCCTTCATGATCTCAGGATATTCGACAGAGTGCACGCCACATGAAACACACTCACCGTAAGCTCGCTGCAGCTATTAACCGGCTGCTAGTCAGGTCCGCTACGGCAACTTGAAATCCCGCATTCGTCGAAGCGTATCCGACTTCACCATCTTTTCGCAAAGCAACAAATCCGACCCATCGGTCCGGCTTGTCCGGTTGTCGATCAAGGACTCGTTGCAACACCTTCTTTACCGCTTCTTGAGGATGCACTCCCTGCCGCATGTATTCGACTACCTGATAAGAGCCACAAACCTTGACGACCTCTTCTCCTATTCCAGTCGCAGCCGCGCCACCCACATCACTGTCACAATACAGTCCATGTCCTACCAGCGGTGAATCGCCGACACGACCCGGAATCTTCCAGGCCAGCCCGCTGGTAGTACACGCAGCTGCCATTTGGCCACGTCGATCAATCGCTACCATCCCGATGGTATCATGATCTTCTGTCCGTTCTCTTTTTTTCTGCTTGACTCGCCATTCCTGCCAGGCCGTTCTGGATTGCCTGGTAAGCAAGTCACGTTCTTGAAACCCCTTCGATAACGCGAACTGGCGAGCCCCACCACCGACGATCAACACATGTGGCGTATCGTCCATCACTTTACGAGCCACACTGACTGGATTCTCAAAGCCACGAAGACCGGCTACTGCTCCACACTCCAAGTCATTCCCGTTCATGATGGATGCATCCAATTCGACAACACCAGCAGCATTCGGTAATCCACCGTAGCCAACGCTCGTAACTGTCGGATCCGACTCGACAACCATAACGCCTTGCTGTACTGCGTCGAGTGCCGTACCGCCTGCCTTCAACACCTCAATCGCCTTTTTGTTCGCCCGAACACCAAAGTTCCACGTCGAAATAACCATCGGTTCACCAATGGAACCCGCAGCCACATTCTTCGGTTTCGAGTCTTCAGCACTCTTGGCGATCACGCTAGTGGCCCCTAACACAGGTCCGACTGCCAAAAAGTTTCTTCTCTTCATACCAATCCCCTGAAAGCTTTGAGATAACTGCAACGTCAACACTACTGCGTTACATCGTGATTCCAAATGCAACCGTCTTTCTATTTCGGTGCAAAACAACTCGACGGCTTACACCGCAAACAGTTGGCGCTTGGCAATCAACAGGGCACGACCTTCGTATTCAGAGGTCTGGGCGCAGCCGTGTGGCCAATCTTGCACCATCATGCCGTTCCGTCAGTCTGCGCAACCGGCACACAAATAATTGAGGTTCTGCAGGACACCCCGTCTGTGGAGCTATCGACACCAGTACTACCGCGGTGACCGCGGACTACTCAGACCCACCGCTCGAACGGCGTGAACGGCGTACACGAAGTGCCTGCTTCGCCGCATCGGGAGCCCAAAACTTAGCGACCTGCTCAGGAGTTCCCTGATAGACAGCGGCAAATGCCTTCTGAAATTCAATCCCGCCACCAACACTCTTCAACATGCGCTGGTAACGGCGTGGGTCCTTCATAAGAAACTTGATAAAACTGTATGAAGCGACATCAGCCAGCTCTGCTGGCAACTTTCCTTTGAGGAAATCATCAGCCTGCTTCATCGTGTTCAGCGTCTCAACTAATTCCCGATCCCAAGCAAGGACACGTTCGTCTTTTGCCCCCATTTTCCAGGCCACAAAACGAGCAGTGCCTTCCGAAAACCAGCGTGGCACTTTGCCGTGACTTGCGACAAAAGCCCCTGCAACTTGCTGCCCAATCAGAACATCAAGAGCAACCTGGTCATCACCAGAAGGCGGCCTGACCAAGGCACCGTACGCATCGACAACGTTGAATTTCCAATGACCGCGCCAAGACCGCGGCAACTGACGTTCTTCAACCATCTTCCCGAATTCGCTGTAATCATAACGCTTCCGAAAAACGAACAACGTCATTCGGCCTTTGATCAAAGGCGTCTTCTGGTCCGCCTTGAAAATGTCTGCAACACGCGTGACAACGCCTTCAGATATTTCTGCCACTTCCTCGAGTGTTCCCTGGGGAACATCGCCCAACAGTAGAAAGTTCCTGGTTTCTACCTGCGACAGCTCACCGTCTGGCATACCCAAACGCCAATTCTTCGCAGCCAACGACTTCCGATCCGTACTAAGTTCCTCGTGCGTAGCGCTCTTTGCGCGTGCCAACGCGGCCACATCTCGAATATGTCGCGTGGCATCTTCACCATCAAAAGTAGCGCCCTCTTTGATCCAAGTCTCTATTGCCTCGACTACTTCTTTTTTCAGTGGCGGGCGTCGCAAGGGCATACGATCACCTGCCATCCCCTTCAACTTTCTGACAAGCAAGCTGTCGCCTGGCTTACCCGGCAAGACAGCTGCTCCACTATCTCCGCCTCGCATCAATCCCCTGAACGTCGTCAGATTGAACCCGCCGCTGGCGCGACGACCATTCCCATGACATCCACCACATTGCTTTTCGAGAAGCGCTGCCAGATCACTCGCAAAATGAACCGACTCTTTACCAGTCGACTGTACGACTTTGACTTCTGGGCGGCGACCCGCATTCGCGTCGGGTGCAAATGTTGACAGTTTTACTTTTGGGTCCTCGCCATCGTATTTAGCTCCCTGCTTCACCCAGTTCTTTAACAACGTCAGCTCTTCCTCAGGAATTCCCGCTCCGCTGGGAGGCATTTCCTTGCCTTCTACTGCTTCGATCAAGCGACTGCCGGCAACATCGCCTGGCTTAATAACAAATCCCGCTGGTGGGCCCTTCATCAACGACTCAAAGTCGGACATGCTGAACATGCCTCGACTGTTGTTGACATGACAGCGTCCACAACGCGTCACTAATATGGCGGCAACATTCTCCTTGAAACTAATTGCTTCGCTCTTCTCCGTCTCAGGAGCCGACATCGTTTCAAGTTTTTTGAGCGGCTTTAATTCAATCCCTTGAAGCTCTAACAGAGCGTGCGCTTTAACCAGACGCTTGTACTGGAAACTCAGTTGAGCCCAAAGCTGCTTGTCTTTTGAAACCGCTAACTTCTCGATCTGCTGCTGAGCTTCGACAACAAGCGCTCCACATTCTTTGAACTTCTTTTGCCTATACAGATTACCCGCCTTAGTGATTCGCGTCTTCAGCGCACGCAGCGACCGGCGTTCCTGTGGAGTCACATCTGCAACAACACTGCCCTGGTTCAACGCCCCCACAATCACGACGGTCAAAACCAAAGCACGGAAATACCATGAATGCATTGCGTTCTCCCAAATCACGTTGATTGACGGGTTACCATCATTCACGCCTCTCGATGGCCTGCCAATTCAAACCAGAACCGGCCGCCCCTTGATTTCTCCCGGGCCACATCGATCGCCGCCAGCATGTTGACGCGACACAAGCCGGCAAGACGCGGGGAAGACCGGCAATGAACATAACGTGCCGCCACTGCCCTCGTGCGCTTGCCACGGCTGAGAACGGTTTCTTGTCCCCAGGATACGTCCATTTTCCCGATTATACGCCAGACCAACCGTTGTGGACAGCTAGAAATCGTACTCGGCTTCGCGTTTACCGATTCAGTCAAAGATGACAAGGCATTGCATGCAGTAGCCATGCCATCAAAACGTCCGCTGTAGGAAACAGAACCTAAACCTTTGCGTCTGACAAACGACTGCGTGCCATGTCGCAATAATCAGAAACACAATCAATCCCGATGTAGCGCCTGCCCAGACGTTGAGCTACAAGCGCAGTAGTCCCGCTTCCTACAAACGGATCCATTACGACCCCACCCTCCGGAGTTCCGGCAAGCAAGCACGTCTCAACAAGTGTTTCGGGAAACACCGCAAAATGGGCATCGCGAAATTTTGATAGCGGAATGGACCATATTGTCCGTTTATTTCTACCTTTGGGATGAAATGCCTGATCCCACCTGGCGTCATGTAGATTTGAATTGCCACCGTTCTTCCCCTTTTCAGGAGTGCTCGCTCGCTTGAACAAGTGCCCGCGACCACCACGCATTCG
>CAZITS010000342.1:0-6225 GCA_964542185.1 uncultured Pirellulaceae bacterium | reverse complement strand
TTGTTCTGGCAGGCAGGCGGAATCCAAGGCCTCAGCGGCGCCGTGGGCATGCTGCATCCAGTTGATCGTGACCAGTTTCCCGATGTCGAAATGGCGCTGTCTCGACATTTTGACTGGTTGCAGCGATCGACCCGGTACATGCAGGACTACGGCATGTGGAATTTTGGTGATCGCCACAGCCGTTGGGAACCCGCGAAAAAACGGGTACCCGTCAATCGTACCTGGGCGAATCATCACCATGGTAATCCGCGGACCTATTGGCTGCTCTATCTCAGGTCAGGGGACCCGAAGTATTTGACTGCTGCGCGGCGGCAAGCACTCCATCTGATGGATGTCGACGTCTGCCATTATTCGACGCCTGAATACGAGGCCAAGGAATATCCTGTCGGCAAGATTTCTGGTGCACTATGCGACTACAAGGGCCTCGTGCACTGGCACTCGGGGAACCGGTTGTACGACTACAACAACATGAGCGACTACCTGTTCTACGACTACTACCTCACCGGGTACCAGCGGGGCGTCGACGTGGCGCGTGAAACAGCAGATGCAGTGGCTCGGTTTCCCCGAGGTGGAAACAGTGGGCGTGATGGCGAAGGTCCGCTTGCCAGTCTCTGTTTTCTTTACGAGGCAACATGGGATGCGCGGTTGCTGCCTCAACTCCAGACGTATGTGGCGTCGCTACTGAAAAGCCAGACGGATGCGGAGCACGAGCTCGGTCCAGGCGTCTTTCCAGGGTGGGCCGGCTATGCGCCCTGGCTCCCGCGTTATATTCAGCTGGCACGCGACCCGGTCGCCATGGACAGCCTGGAACGGTGGTGTGACTTTGTCACGGACAATGCGTTTTTTGGCAGCGGTGGCGCGATGTGGCATGATCTGACGGAAGGGTATCGCCTCTTCGGTAAACGCCAGTATCTGTCCAAAGGTGTGGCGGAAATGAAACTGATGCTCAGTGACCAGTTTCTTCAACCGGGCCATTTTTACGATGGGTTCTTCACACCCGCATTGACTTTGAGCGGAGGCTATTTCAGCCAGCGGATGCCCGGATTTCTGGCGGCACTCGCTTCCGCCAAGGGTCCCGTTCGACCTCGCTATGGGATGAGTTATTACGCGCCAGGCATGATCTCTATGTGGTTGCACCGAAAATCACATTACGCTTCCAAGCGGTACTACCAGCATTGGCAGGGATTGCCGATCGTCGTGACCCGTGAATCGACTGATCGTGCATTCCAGTTCACGTTGAAAGGGGCTCTTGCGCCGGGACAAGCCTGGGTGACGCGAGGCGCTGATGGTGTTGAGGTGGCGCGGTCCGTACTCGGTGAACGAGAGACGATTTTGTCTGTAGCGGCGGATGGCAAGCCGGCGGAATATGTATTGTGGATTGATACTGACCACAACCGACCGCAGATTGAATTTCCCGTTAGTGACCTGGAGCGCGAGGTGTTTGCCTGGCACTTACTGGTTTCCCGGCGCATGCAGGCAGTGTTCTTCAAGACACGTCATGACGCGCAGCAGGCGGTGATTAATGTGGCTTTCGGATATGACGCAGGGCAGGCCATGGTGTTACGTGCTGATGGCCGCGAAGTGGCCCGCGTGGCCGATGGCGAGATGGCCAAAGCACGCTGGAATGATCTGAGGTTTTCCGTGGGACCGGAATTAAGAGGCCAGTTGTTGCACTTTATCCATGGCCGCAACCATGATGAAACCGAGTTTTATCCGGCAGAGGGTATTCTGCCTTGGCTGTCGCTCACTCCGGAACGCTACTTTACGCCCCACGCTGAATTGGATCCCAGCGCACGACCGGTTCCCTAGCGGGTTTCCTTGCTCCTTGCGCACCACCGCTGCCGCTGGTATGCATTCGGGGCAAACGAAAACGCGTCAGCTGAGAGGTGAGTAGTCCGTGGGATCGAGAAATTCGGATTCCACTTTGTCGACGATGGGTCCCGCTTCCTCCGAAGCTGTTTTCGCTGCTTGCCAATCGGGGTCATCGCGGAAGGCCTGCCAGCTGTGGTCTGCTGCCTGGCGATCAGGATACGACAACAGGTAGACAAGACGTTCGCTGGCAGCGGTAGGATCCTGGGGAATCCAGAAGCCGACGATTCCGATTCCGTGCCGGGCGAATAGATCACATGTGTGATCCCGAAAGCGGGCATGAAGCGCTTCCATACGACCTGGTACGGCGTGGTAAACCCGCATTTCAAAGGCGCGTTGTGACATTACGAATCTCCTCAAGAGGATCGAGTGTTCTGGAACGTTTATTCTGGCGCCTGTCGCGGAATTCGTCCATGCATCTCGACGGGGCTGCGGCACTGGACGTCATTGGTGTCGCGCAACCCTGCTCCCGGCGGCAGGTTACTCGGGCGTTTCCGACTGGAGAGTGCGCAGCGCAGTGACGAGTTGATCGATCTCCTCTTCAAGCAGAAAGAAAGGAAGACTGATCCGCAGGCCCTGGCGGCTGTGTGGGAGTGGTTTGACGATCATCTTCCAGCGGCGGCGCAGCTGGCGAGCCAAAGACTCACCCGTCCATCCGGCGAGTCCAAAGGTGACCAGCGCGGCGGATCGATCCGCCTGGAGGGGGGTCAGCAGGGATACCCCGTCGAGTTGTCCCAGTTGCTGTTTCAGTCGGTTTGCCAGCAGCGTGGTGCGCTGGTCGATCGTTGGCAGGCCGATCTGCTGCAGCCACCTGGCGGCGGCGGCCCAGGTATGTACCAGTGGCCACGACCAGGGTCCGTACTGGAAACGTTCGGCGGTCTCCCGCAAGGTATACGTATCCTGCTCAAAGTCCAGGGATTGTTCGCTGCGGCCGCCAGCATAGGTAATGGCGAGCAGCTGCTGACTGGTCTGGCGGGCATAGAGCAGTCCTGATGCGTACGGTGAGTACATCCACTTATAGGAGAGGATCCCCGCGAAATCACAGCCCATTCCCGGCAGATCGAGTTCAAACAGGCCGGCCGAATGCGCCACATCGACAAATGTCAGCGCCCCCTGCTGTCCTGCAATACGACAAATATCGTGCATGGGAAGTCGATATCCGAGATCGGTTGTGACGTGACTCAACGCGACCAGCCGGGTGCGGTCGGACAAACATTCTTGCAGTGCCGCGAGCTGTTGATCCGTAGCGGACAAGAGCGGGAGCTTGACGACACGTATTCCGTATCGATCACGCAGATGCAGGGCAGGTAGTAGCAGTGCGGCTTCTTCGTCCTGGCTGATGATAATTTCGTCACCGGGTTGCCAGTCCAGCCCCCGCAGGACGGTTTGGTATGCCTCACTCACACCGCGCATCAAGGCAAGCTCATTGGGGTCCACCGCAAAGAACTCAGCCAGGCCTTGCATTGTGGTGCGTCGCCGCTCGTATTCTTCATCAGGATCAATGATGTGCAGGGGGCCGCGGTCGAGTAACTCATCCATGAGCCGCGCATGCTCCTCGGCGATGCGCGCCGGAGTAATACTGACTCCGCCGTTCTGGAACCACGTGAAATGCTTCAGCGCAGGAAACTCGCGACGAATGGCGTTCACGTCGATGGGAGGCGACGGGTTATTCGACACCACAGTACTCCATCGCAGCCAAGGCGTAGACGCGCGCCGCTGATTGGAGGCGTTGCATCGAGACGTTTTCGATGTCGGCGTGCGCCGTTTCGTTGCTGGGGCCATAGTAAATTGTGGGTACACCGCTGCCGTGGACGTAGAGGTTGGCATCACCCACGATCCGCTTGCCGACGACTTCCGCTTCGGTCGCGGTAACCTGGCGGTGGGCCGTAGCGACTGCCTCGACCAGAGGGTCGTCACCTGGAGTCTCAAAGGGTTCGCGTTGGTGTTCCATCGACACGTCTACGCGAAGGTTTCCTCTCTTCGCGATAGGATCGATCAGCGCCCGGAGTTCTTCCAGTACGGTCTCGGCCTGGCGGCCTGGTGCCCAGCGTCGAGTGCCTGTCAGTTTGCAGGTCTGGGGAATTCGGTTGAAATAGTCACCTGCCTGGACAATTCCCAGATCGATCCGCTCGGGACCCGCGAGGGGGTGTACCACTCCCTGATCGAGTTCCTGTTGAAACGTCTCGAAGTGCGTCAGGGCTTCTCCCAGGAACCGCAGAGGGTTCTCGCCAAACGGTACATATTGCGTGTGGGTTCCGCCACGCTCAGATGTGAGGGTGATTGTGAAAACCATCGATCCCATACTCATGATCCATAGCGCGTCTGGTCCCTCGACAATGAGTATCCGATCGCAGCTGATGTGACCCTGGTTCAGGTCGTCGATCATGGCCAGTGGACCATCTTTTTTTGCCTCGGGTTCTTCATGCCCAACGACGGCGGTGAGTAATAAATCACCCTGTAATCGGACGTTGGCTGATTGCAGCCCACGGACTGCCGCGAGGATTGCCGCCATACCCCCTTTCATGTCTGTGGTACCACGTCCGTAGAGCAGATCGCCTTCTTGACGCACGGGTTGCTGGTTTTGGTTCGGTATGGTGTCCAAATGGCCGTTCAACATCAACGTTGGCCCGCCGCCGATGCCGGGCAGGCGGGCATAGAGGTTGTTACGGCCAGGGGTGACTTCCCGTACCTGGACCTCAAGTCCCAAGCCGCGCAATTGTTGTTCGTACAGCTGGCACACCTGTTGCTCTTGGAGCGTAACACTTGGTACCCGCACCAGCTGCAGGGTTTCTTCCGCGATCGCAGGGCCGTTGATCTGGTCGATTACCTGGTCAATCTTCATTTGCTGTTAGCGTTCCTGATTGAGGTCCCGTAACGTCAGGCAGTTCCTGGAAAGGGGGTTCCCAACGTAAGCCAGCGGAGCGGTTGGCAGCGCGCCGACCCAGTAACCATAATAGGGCTTGGGTGCCTCGTTGGGAGCGCGCCTGCATGAATTCTCAAGACGGCTGAAGAGCCGCTCCAGTGCCACTGTGGTGACCTCTGCAAGCCTGGCGCTGCAGGCGTCCCTGGGTGTCCGTATAATGGGATGAAACAGGTAGCCACGATGCATCCTTTTGTCCGCAATCTGCTCTCTGCTGACGACGACCGACGAGGTCGCGCTGGGCGCTGCAGGTCTGCTTTTTCCTGCCGCGTACCGAACCTTCAAATCCTGCTACTGGCGGCCGGTTGGCTGGCATCAGGTCCGTTGTTATCCGCTGCCGATCGCGGCGCGTTTTTTGAACGCAAGGTCCGCCCACTGCTGGTCACGCATTGTGGTGACTGCCACGGTGCAGAAGACCCGAAAAGTGGACTGAACTTGACTTCAGTGGCTGGAATAACTGCGGGTGGTCTGTCCGGGTCGGTGCTGGTTCCAGGAAATCCAAGGCAGAGCCGCTTGATACGAGCGGTGCACTACAACGCAAAGCTCAAAATGCCTCCGGAGGAAAAGTTGCCGGCGGACCAGATCGCGATCCTGGAACAATGGGTCCGGGAAGGTGCCGTATTGCCCCAGGCATTGAACGCGCCTGTCAGACGCGCTGATTCGGGACGTTTTGCCATTACCGACGAAGATCGCCAGTGGTGGTCGTTCCGGCCTGTGACAAAAGGGTTGCCACCGCATGTTCAGCATGCGGAGCATGCGCGGACCGCTGTCGATACATTTGTGTTACGCAAACTCGAATCGCAGGGGCTGGAGTTTTCGCCAGATGCTGATCGGCGCACGCTCATCCGTCGTGCGGCGTTTGATCTGTTGGGGCTGCCGCCGACCCAGCAGCAGGTGCGGCATTTTGTCAAAGACGTGCGGCCGGACGCGTACGAGCGATTGATTGATCGCCTGCTGGCGTCACCGCAATACGGCGTGCGCTGGGGTCGCCATTGGCTGGATACTGTGCGTTATGCGGACACCAATGGCGGAGGATTTGACTATGTCTATCCTCATGCCTGGCACTACCGTGACTACGTCGTTGGTGCATTGAACGAGGATCGGCCCTACGATCGATTTCTGGTCGAGCAGTTGGCCGGCGATTTGCTGCCCAGTGGACAGGACCCAGAGCGGTACGTCGAGGGTCTCAAGGCGACTGGGCTACTCACCCTGGCGCCCAAGGGGCTCGGGATGCAGGACAAGGAGCAAATGATTCTCGACGTGGTGGATGACCAGATCGATGTGCTGGGCCGCGCCTTGCTGGGACTGACCTTATCATGTGCCAGGTGTCACGACCACAAATTCGATCCACTGGCAACGACTGACTACTACGCGCTGGCGGGTATCTTTCGCAGTACTCAGACACTGCTGGACACGGATAAGAATCCTTCCTATTG
>CAZITS010000341.1:0-6247 GCA_964542185.1 uncultured Pirellulaceae bacterium | reverse complement strand
GGCGCGAATCAAAACATGGCCGAACAGATCTCCAACCGGCTCGCGGAAAATCTGGGAGTCAAACGCCAAATTGTCGAGTTTACGCGTGTGTTACGAGTGTTCACCATCCTGGCAATCGCCTGGTTCGGGTCGGGACTGTTCGCCGAAGACCGGCAATGTGGCGCACACCAGCTCTACTTCGCACGGCCTATCACACGGCTCGATTACTTCCTCGGCAAATTCTTTACAGCCGCGTTCTACGGTGCCGGTACGGTACTGATCCCAGGAATGGCGATCTGCCTGGTGGCGGTGCTCTCTTCACCCAATTGGTCGTTCTTGACCGATGAATGGGATGTCATCCTGAAAACTGCCCTCTACGCGATCTGCTGGATCAGCGTTGTCACCCTGGTGGTACTATGTGCCTCGAGCCTCGTCAAACGCCGGGCCTTCGCCTTAATCGGCGTGTTCGGCTTCTTCATGTTCCCCATGTTCCTGGCAACGCTGCTGGGCGGAATCACCAGCAATCCAAAATTCTTCGCGCTCAGCACACTGATCAACTCCCGACGGATCGGCTACTGGCTGTTTGACATTGCCAGCTCAAGCCCGCGCCCCATGTTGTCATACGATCTGTGGCTGGCGTTTCTGGAAACCGGCACAGTCGTAACACTCTGCGTGGCGATCGTAGCGTTCCAGATTCGTCGCATGGAGGTGATCTCATGATCGTGGTCGCCGAAAACCTGGGCCGCTGGTACGGGCAAGTAGCAGGGCTCAACGAAGTCAGTCTCTCGATTGCCGGTGGAATCACGGGGCTGGTGGGGGTCAACGGGGCAGGAAAATCCACTCTGATCAAGTTGCTGGTCGGTGAAATACGTCCCTCACGGGGACGTATTCAGGTACTGGGGCACGAGCCGTTCGCGAATCGTCCATACTTCCGCAAGATCGGGTTCTGCCCGCAACAAGACGCGTTATACGATCAGCTGACGGGCTTTGGGATGGTCAAGTTTCTGTTACGACTGTCGGGATTCTCCCCGGCGCAAGCCGGCCGTACTGCAGAAGAGACGTTACAACGGGTCGGTATGACCGACGCGATGCATCGTCGTATCGGTGGGTACTCCAAGGGCATGCGTCAACGGGTCAAGATCGCGCAGGCGATCGCGCACGAACCGGAACTGCTGATCTGCGACGAACCACTCAACGGACTCGATTCGGTAGGCAGGCGCGATATCCTGGAATTGCTCTCCGAGCTGGGAGACTCCGGAGTGCATATCCTGGTCTCCAGTCACGTATTACATGAAATTGAAAACCTCACGGAAAACATCGTACTGCTGCATCGCGGGCGCGTGTTGGCTCAAGGCACGGTCCCCGAAGTACGCGATCTGCTGACTCGCTTCCCGCGCCGGATCGAAATCAAGGCGGGCCGACCCCGACAATGCGCCGAGGCGATCATGCCACTGGAACATGTGCTGTCAGTGGGGATCATCCCGGAAACAGGGGTGATCAAAGTAGAGACACGCAACATCGATCAGTTCTACCGTGACCTGACAGCAATCGTGGCGGCGGGGGAACTGGAGATCGGCTCGCTGGAAGCGGTCGATGCGGGCCTCGAAGCAGTCTTCGACTACCTGGTTGATTAAGTGGAACAAACATGCTGCGCGCGACAATCATCCTCTGCCAATTCCATTTCTGGAGGCTCTGCTTCTCCAAGCGTCTGTTTGCCTGTCTGGCAGTCTCTGCACTGCCTGTGGCAGCCGCGTTTCTGATCAAAACGATCTCGCCCTATGTGGGACCGCCACCAACGATCGAACTGGCCTGGTTCCTGATCGTGCAATTTGTGGTCCCGGTACTGGCCCTGATCCTGGGTTCCGCGGTGGTCGCTGAAGAGGTTGAAGACCGTACGATCATTTTTCTGTTCACGCGGCCGATTCCCAGAATGACCATTCTGCTGGGACGCTGGCTGGCATCGCTGGCCGTCCTCGGCGTGCTGCTGACAGCCTGCGTATTGCTCACCGTGCATTTCCTGGGTGAAAGTGCGGCAGACGATCAAGAACACGCACTTCCCGCCGGAGCTGTCGTTGCCTTATGCCAGGTGGCGCTCGTCGGTGGTGTGGTGTATTCGGCGCTGTTCGCTGCCTGTGGAGCCCTGGTCCGCCGTCCGATTATCCTGGGACTCGGGTACACCTTTGCCGTGGAGGCCTTCCTCGGCAGTCTCCCTGGAAAAAACCAGGCGCTGACCATTCAGTACTACCTGCGCAGCTATCTTTGTGGCCAAAACGACGCGATCCTGACACGCATCGAACAATTAACCAATAGCCGTAGCATCGAGATGGTCGCGCCGGGTGATGCCCTGCTCACCATGACGTACGTACTGGTCGTCGCGCTCGTGGCAGGTTGCTGGGCCATTTCACGGCGCCAGTATGTACTCACCTCATAGCCCCCCAGCGCATACGATCAACTCAGCGGCCACTCGCCTGACTTGGAGCGTCTTTGCAGTTGAGCGGGTCCAACTGACCCTCGGTCGGTTCCGCTCAGCAAAACCACGATTCGGTCAATCGCGGCGGTCTGATTCGGTCAGAGGAGAAACCTCTGGCCGCGTTGGACAGCGGTCGACCATGGGCGATCTCCTGGACTCGATAAAAGGTCGCCGCCGGATCCACAGCCGCCGCTGCATCGTCGGCCACCCGTCGTGCAACTTCTCGCTGTAACACGTCCATCCGTGGGTCGGGATGGGTCCACTGATAGCTCAAAGCCGCTTCATCAAGCTTACCCAGGTACGGCAGACAGGCGGGATGTTGCGCCAACCAGGAACCGGGAGGAATCAACAACCGAATCGCGTACTGGACGGGGTCGATGTAGTCAATCAGATCCTCTGTTTCGATCCAGGCCAGCAGCTGTTGAAAGTCCTCCAGCGTCTCCCAGGGCGTAAAAGGGACCCAAGTGGGGCGCGGGGCAATCCCCGTTTGACGCACCCGTCGTACCGCAGTCACCGCATCTTGACACGTATGCCCCTTATCCAGAATCTCGAGCACTTTGTCATTCAGCGACTCGACAGCGGTCACGATAAACAAACAACCGGCCGCGGCGAACTCCTCCAACCGCGCACTCTGTTTGAGCAGGTGCTCTACTTTCGCCGTGAAGTCAAATGTCAGGTTGGGAAACTCTCGGTGCATCGCCTCCACGACGCGCAGCGCATGCCCCGGCCCGTTGAGAAAGTCAGGATCGCCAAACGTGATGTGCGTCGCGCCCTGGGCTACTTGCTGGCGAATATCGGCGAGCACGGTCTCGATTGGTACGACAAAAAAACGCCGCCCGTAGACGGGGGGAATCGGACAGTGGGTACATCCGTACAAGCACCCCCGACTGGCCTCTGTGTACCCGGCAACACGGGTTTCACCGGCACTCTCCAACTGGGCATAACGATCGAGTTGCGGCAAAGTGTCGCGTGCCGGAACCGCAAACGGGAGTCGTTCCAGGCAGGGTACTGGCTGTTGGCCCGGACTGATGACCCCACTGACCGTGGAAGTCGAATCAGCCTCCAGCATGCGCACCAGATCCAACATAGGTGCCTCCGACTCGCCGCCCACACAATAATCGGCTCCCTGCGACAGCAAGTACGTCGCGTTAAGCGACGCGTACAATCCGTAACAACAAACGATACCGTGGGGGTTTACTTCGCGAATGCGCTGGATCACCTTCAATCCCAACCGCAACGCTGTGTGCATCGGCACCGAAATCCCAATGAAGCGTGCCGCTTGTACGGCTGCAACATCCCATCCTTCGACCGCGATATCCAGCGCGGCTGGTGAGTAGCCTGCGCGATTGAGAAAACCTGACGGATGCGCCACGCCATACGGCTGATGACCCAACTCGTAACATGAGATCAGCAAAATCGCGCCGTTGTCACGCAAGTCCACGGTACTGTTCGCCTCACTGCCAGCTTGTTATCCCCGCACAACAACCGCCACTGCATCCGAAATATGGCGCTCGTGGCCACTACCGATGCAGCATCCACTAGCTCGGCACACCACTCGCGCAGTCCAGGCCTTCCGCACCCAGGGCGACCCAGGCGCAGGCCGCGCCACTTGCTGCGGACTGGCAAGATACCGTACCAGATCACGCACCTGTGAATTACTGTAACTGCCTAACATTCCCTCCGGCATCATGGACTTGTTAGAAGTGATCAACTCATCCACGTCGCGCATCTCCAGACGAACCTGCGCTTGCTGGGTACGCAGTACCACGAAGCGGTCGTCCTGGTAGACAATGAATCCGCTGAACAAGCGACCATCAACCGTCAGTAACGTCGTCAGCCGATAGGCCGGATCGATGATCGCACTGGGATCGATCAGATTGCCCAGCACGTAATCCAGCTTCTGCCGTCCCGAACCAGTCAGATCCGGACCAATATTACCGCCTTCACCAAACAGCGTGTGGCACTTGGCACAGCTGCGATCGAAAATTACACGTCCTGCGGCGGCATTCGCTTCCGCGAGATACTCCGGAGTCAAAAGATCCTTGTAACGTCGAATCGCATCGGCCTTGACAATCTGCTGCGACCCTCCACTCCACAGAGAACTAACCCGCTTTTCGATTGCGGCGCCTTTGAACGTCCGCAATTGCTGCAGCGCGAATGCCGACACCTCTTGGGGCTCGAGGGTACCCCTCTCTAGTGCGGCCAGCAACGTTTCCACAAAATTTCGACGACTGACAAGCACACCGATCACATCCTGCCGTGCTGACGGATCC
The DNA here is from genome assembly GCA_964542185.1 of uncultured Pirellulaceae bacterium. Classification (GTDB taxonomy): domain Bacteria; phylum Planctomycetota; class Planctomycetia; order Pirellulales; family Pirellulaceae; genus UBA9264. Next base: position 1,525 of record CAZITS010000341.1, on the reverse strand, counting down.
AGATCTGCGTAGACCGAGAGCAAAACTTCTGCCGTCGTCGGGGCGTTGTGCAGCGCGAGCGCACGAATCGCATCACCTCGCAATTCTCCCGCGCCAACCACCAGTTTATGGAGCATCGCGACTGGCACCCCCTGATCGACCCGCAGTAACGCCTGCAACGCGTCGCGGCGTCGACGAACAGGTTCTGCAGGCTGCAAAACCGTTTGCCGGAGCCTGGCTAAGGCACGCGCATCGCCAAACAGGATTGCCAGGCGTACGGCGACAGAACGGAGCCCCGCGTTGGAACTCGTGGCCAGTTCACGGTAGAGAGGCTGCCAGCGCTGCGGCGCTGGCTGAGCGCCTCGGGGTTGTAATGCGGCGAGCATTCCAGCCAACAAATCATACCGGGTCGCATCGTCTGCACTGCGCAAGACCGCCGCCGTCACTTCCTCCAGCGGAGGGGCATCCACGTCCAACAGGCGCCGTGTCACAAAACGTCTTAACAAGGGAATTCTAGCAGTCAGTGCCCACTGCAGCCCGCGCCGCACATCGGTCACCAACAGTGGCTCAATCCCATACCAGATCATCAAGGGGAGGTAGCTATCCGCAGCATCCTCGGCATGTCGCGCCAGTGAGGCGGCGATATCCCAGCGTGGTTCCACCGGGATTTTCTGCAGAGCCGATGCCAGGGCCAGGCGAACCTTGGCGGAGTCCTCGTGGGTTGCCAGGCGAACCAGCGCGTCCAGCGCCGCCCGGCCGGGGACCGATCGATCGACCAGAAAACGAATCGCCCAGCGTCGCACATGTAGACTCGGGTGCTGCAAGAAACCAACCAACTCTGATTCTGTGAACTCCTGCATTACAAACAGCGTCCAGAACGCACGCAACCGCTGCGGCTCATCCTCACTCTCGTCCAGAATCCCCCGCAAACGCTGCCGCGCAGCCAATAGTGGAGCACCCGCAAGTGCCCGTTCCTGCAGGATCCGTCGCGCATGGCGTACAAACCAGGCATTGGGATGCAAGTGCAGATCTGCCAGCTGCCGGTCCGAAGCGGTTCGTAAATTGACCGGGCGCGGTGCTGGAGTCCCATAGACAACCTTGAAAATACGGCCACTACTACGGTGGCTCCCATCATTGTCGTGGCACTCACCCAGGTCGTGCCAATCCGAAATATAGACGCCCCCATCGGGACCGTACTTGATAGACAAACCGCGAAACCAGGCGTCATTGGCGTGCAGCGGATCATCGGCATGGACGCCCACATAGGTCGAACGATGGGGAACCAGGCGATCGTTATTCACACGATTACCGTGCAGGTTATTGGTCAACAATGTGCCGCGATATTTGCCCGGCCAGTTATCTCCAAGGTAGATCATGGCGCCGCAGTGCGCGTGGCCTCCGCCAGCCACGGAGTGACGCTCCTCGTGTTGTCGTGAACTTTGCCAGACACCACCGCCCCAATGCAGATGATCGGCAATCGACTGGATGCGAGCGTAGGCGAAGGGATGCTGTTCTTCGGCGGCCCGCCCCTGGCAGATCATGCCCG
>CAZITS010000340.1:0-6248 GCA_964542185.1 uncultured Pirellulaceae bacterium | reverse complement strand
ATTCTCTTTCGGGCGGAACGCGAGGTCGCCGACCTCACGTCACGACGTTCTGGGGACTTCCGTCCAGGAATGCCAGTACGTTGTCGACGGCTCCCGTATTGAGCAACTCCACACCTTCCGGGGTTTGATCGGCGTTGTGGGGCGTCAACACAACCTGGTCACATTGCAGCAGAGGGTCATCTGCCGGCAACGGTTCCGTCGCAAACACATCGAGCCCCGCCCCTGCGAGATGGCCGCTGTGCAATGATTCGACCAAGGCATCACGATCGACGACGCCGCCGCGTGCGGTATTAATCAACAGTGCCCCCGGTTTCATCATGGCCAGCGCTTCGCGGTCGACCAGGTTCGCGGTCTGATCTGTTAGTTTCACATGCAAACTGACAACGTCGCTCTCACGAAACAGCTCGTCACGATCAACAAATGTTACTCCCAGGTCAGCGGCACGCTCGGCGGAAGGATGAAACGTCCAGGCAAGTACACGCATACCTAACGCCTGACATAAACGAATCATCTGGCGACCAATCGCTCCGGTCCCAATCACGCCTACTGTCTTGCCCGTCAAGGAAATATTCTCTGCGCGGGTCCAGCGACCAGCCTTCAACTCGGCGGTCTGAAACGCCACGCGCCGGGCCGCCGCCAACATCAAACTGAAGGCGTGTTCGGCAACGACCGGTGCTGTCTTGCCAGGAATATTGGAGACCACGATCCCCCGCTGGCGAGCAGAAACCAGGTCAATCGAGTCGGTACCGATGCTACATATCGCGATCATCTTCAACTTGGGCAATTGGCTCAACGCTTCTTCGCGCCAATGCACCTGGCCACGCGAGTTAATCAAGATCTGCGCGTCACTCGCGCGCGACACCTGCTCATCAATGGTCGCTGGACGATCGTGAAATACACGCACTTCTGCCAAGGAGCGCAGACGATCGAGTTGCGGAGAATTCGCAATCTGCACCGGGTCATCACCCGGCACCACTACCACCAGACCAGTTTCAGCCAAGACGTCACCCTGCCTTTCCAAACAGAAATCCTCACCAGATGCCCCGCAGCGTGTTCCAGCATGAGCTGCTGTTGGGTAAAGACACTGAGAGACCGAACAAAGACACCGAGATTTACAGGCATTTGAAGGTGTCCGGACCAATCCCGCAAGCAGACACCACAGATTCCATCGTGCCACACGGGCGGGTTAGTCTGACCGATTGCCTTTTGTATACTCGACGTACGGCAGGTCTCTACGGAACCTTACGTGCCCCAGGAACACACGGAATCAGGGCATCCAACTCGATCACCGAGGCACCACCATGACAACTGCGAACTGGAAAACACAAGTCTTCGGCAAGATCATGAGTCTGCTATACAACAACCCTCATCGGGTCGTCGAATACCGCGTCCGCGATACCGAAGGCAACTGGGTCGATCGCGCATCGACTCCCGCACCGGTACTCCGTCTGTTTGAAACCGAGGCGACAGAGGAACGCACCTGCCTGCAAACGATTCAATTCGTTCACCATGTGTTTATTCCGCCAGCGGGCCGACACGTCGAAGAATTGCACATCCATCCCGACGCTGAAGAACTGGTCGTCATCACTGCCGGACGCGGCGTCATCGACCTGGGCGGCACGACTCAAGCTGTGTCGACCGGAGACGTGATCTATATTCCACCAGCGATAGAACACGAGTTGCGAAATGACAACGACGAGGAATTGCTGGGGGCATTATTCATCAACGTGCCGACCGGGGAAGGACTCCAGAACCTGGCCGCGGCTCAGCAACAAGCCCGTTAGAAATCACCCGACGAACATTCCGGACTACTGCCGATGACCATGAAAATTGATCGACTTGAGTTTATCCATGTCGCAATGCCTTTGATTTATCCCTGGCGAACTGCTTACGGTGAGGACGCGGCGATTCACGCCATCCTCTGCCGCATGTCGAGTGGATCCGTCGATGGCTGGGGCGAAAGCGCCCCTTTTGCCGCCCCCTGCTATAGCCCGGAATGGGCGGGTAGCGCATTTGCCACGTTGCGTGACTGGCTCGGGCCCGCTGTACTTCATCAGGAAATTGCCTCCGGCCAACAACTACAACAGCTCCTGGCTCACTTTAAAGGCAACCCCTTCGCCAAGGCCGCCCTCGACAATGCCTGGTGGAGTCTTTACAGCCGCCACACCAATACCCCGTTGCACGTTGCTCTGGGTGCAACCCGCGACCTGGTTCCGGTAGGCGCCGACTTTGGCGTCATGGATTCTATTGATGACCTGCTGCAATCGGTCCAGGAAGCTGTGGCAGACGGCTTTCCCCGCGTCAAACTCAAGTTCCGTCCTGGCTGGGACCTGCCGATGCTGGAGGCGATTCGCAACCATTTCCCAGATCATCCCTTTCATATCGACTGCAATAGTGGCTATCGCCTCGGCGACACCGACCTGTTCCAGCAGGTTGACCGCTTTCAATTGGCGATGGTCGAGCAGCCACTACAGCACGACGATCTGATCGATCACGCCGCCCTCCAGGCCCAGATCCAGACCCCCGTCTGTCTCGACGAGAGCATGACAACACCACGCCGGGCCGAACAGGCAATCAGCATGAAAAGCTGTCAGTTCGTCAACATCAAACCGGGTCGCGTCGGTGGTCTGACGAATGCTGTGGCAATCCACGACATCTGCCAACAAGCAGGTATTCCTTGCTGGGTTGGCGGCATGCTCGAAAGCGCCACCGGGTCGGCACAATGTGTGGCCCTGTCCATGCTCGACAATTTCACTTATCCAGCAGATATCTTCCCCAGCGCGCGTTTCTACCACGAAGACCTGGGAGACCCGCCGGTCGCACTTGAAAAGTCAAATGGTATCCAACACGTCAGGGCTTTTGAGAATCTTCCCGAACCGGTCGAATCACGCCTGGCAGAGCGCACTATCGAACGCGCCGTACTGCAGTAATCACCCGGCTGGCAGTGATGTCCGCCGGTTGACCGGGCTGCACCACTCTGCTATTTCAAGATACGCTTTGAAGCGATCCTGTTTATTTCCTTGATTTGTTCCAGTAACTCCTTATCGCACACAGGTGATCAGCATGCAGCGCGTCCGCTGGGGTATCGTTAGTACTGCCAAGATAGGCACCGAAAAAGTGATTCCCGCGATGCAGAAAGCGGCCTACTGTGACATCGTGGGCATCGCTTCACGCGATCTCGACAAGGCCAATCAGGCGGCCTCCGCACTGGGCATTCCTAAAACCTATGGCTCGTATGAAGCCCTCCTGGCAGATCCTGACATCGACGCGATCTACAATCCGCTCCCCAACCATCTACATGTACCCGTTTCCATTCAGGCGTTGCAGGCCGGAAAACATGTGTTGTGCGAAAAACCAATCGGGTTGTCGTCTGACGAGGGACAACAACTCGTGGATGCAGGACAACAGTATCCGCATTTGAAGCTGATGGAAGCGTTTATGTACCGCCACCACCCGCAGTGGCAAAAAGCCCAACAGCTGGTCCAACAAGGCAGTGTCGGCACTCTTCGTACCATTCAGTCGTTTTTCTCCTACCACAATGTCGACCCGGACAACATTCGCAACATGGCAGACATTGGTGGAGGCGGTCTCATGGATATTGGCTGCTATCCGATTTCGTTGTCACGATTCATCTTTGCCAGTGAACCACAACGGGTTCTAGGGATAGTGGAGTACGACAAACAATTTGGAACTGACAATCTGGCCACTGCCGTGTTGCAGTTTGAATCCGGCTTTTCAACACTCACTTGTTCGACGCAGCTCGCGCCTTACCAGCGGGTAAATATCGTCGGCACCGAAGGTCGCGTCGAAATCGAAATCCCCTTCAACGCACCACCGGATCAACCGTGCCTGTTGTGGCATCAATCGGCCAGCGGAACCGAGGAGATCGCGTTTGATATCTGTGACCAGTACGGGATTCAGGGCGATCTTTTCTCAGAGGCCATCCTCAACGACACCCCCGTCCCGACCCCCATCGAAGATGCCGTGGCCAACATGAAGGTCCTGGAAGCGGTGGTTCGAAGTGGGCAAAGCGGTGCCTGGGAAAGCCCGTAGTCATGGCGCAGCGGGGAAACGCACATCGAGTGTTCCACTCGAACCCGCTGGGTTGGTGCCAGAGATCGGAGTCCCAACGGGCCCTGTCGCTTGATCCCAGAGTGAAACTGAAAGATCGTCGATCCAGGCCTCACCCATGCCCGTCAAGGCAAAGGAAATCACCAGAGGACGGTCTCCCTTGGCGGCCCGGTAAAACATAAATTCCCGCCAACCTGTTCCCTGTCGCACGCGTTCGGCAAGATCCCATCCACCTAAATTATCATAGATCGCCAGCCCATCATGGCTGCCCCGAATCGCCTCAGGCACATGCACCCAACCATGGATCTGAATCCACTGGGATGCCCGCACAGGCACGGGGGCACTATGGATCACCACGGGCGCGGTTTCGACCACCTCCGGCGGTTCCGCAGTCGACTCGGGCCAGACCCGTAGATGGAGAGACGTGCGACCGCGCCAAGGCGACGTCACTGACAACTCGACCGCCGCCGCCAGTCCCATGACGGGTTCGCGTTGCTGTTTCCAGCCACTGCTCAACATCTGGGGTAGACTCTCAAAATCGCCACCCGCCAGCGCATTCGGACTCCATTTGGCAGTCCGTATGCGGGCGAGCCACCGCCAATGTGATGGCAACGAACTGAACAACAGGCAATACGGACTGGTGGTCACCGACGGCAACGCCTCAGACGCCTTGCGCCAGTGCGCTTGCCGCACCTGGTCCAACAGTTGCTCTCCGCGTCGCGCCAGCCCGTCCGCCGACGCCACGTCACCTGCCAGCCACATTTGCGTGGCACGCTGCACATGGGAATCGACGGTTACCAGAGACTGAGAGAGTTGCGTGTCACCTTGTCCCGCAGCAGTAATCGACTGATCTACCAGCCGCGTCTGACGAAGTGCCCCACGCAGCAACTCGGTGCGCAGCTGGACCATTTCCCGACCATGCTGTGACATATACTGGGCAATGTGATTGCGAACCGCTGAATCTTCTGTGAGGGCAATCAAACCAACCCGATCCGGCTCCTGCAGCGTCACTCTCGGACCGTGGTGACGGCGAAGTTCACGGGGCCCCGTCGCTGACAATCCATACAAGCGATCCGTGGCCGGAATACCATACAAATCAAACGCCACTGGGCCCGGCGCCATCGGCGCCAACACATGCTGTTGCCCACTTCCTCGCGTCAGCACCAACGCCAGCCGCGAACGTCGAGTCTGCAGTACGGTAACGTGGGCCCGCGCATCGCGTGTTGGCAATGCCTCGACAAATGTCCCCATCGTGACCCAGGGTCGTAACAGTTTCAGTTCATGATTCAGCCGTTTCAACGTCAACGCCCGCATTTGAGTCGCTGCATCTGTCGAATCCAGACGAGTTCGAGAACGAAAACAGAACCCACGCACACCGGCGGACAACGCCTGATACGCCATCATGCGCAGCTGATCCGAACTGAGCCCGAACGCGGTTCCGTTCCCCGCACCCAACAGGACAAATTGCTCATCGAGCTGGCGAGGCGTCTGTGTTTGCACACCCGCCCAGCAAAGTTTTCCAGGTCGCGCTAAGCGGCGGCGCTGCTGAAGAAACTCTCCAAAATGATCCAGTTCTAACGTCGTGCCAATCACATTCTGCTGCAGCATTAGAATGTCGCTGTATTGGCTGAGATCCCAATAACCGGAACGTGGCCCACAGACCGTCGGTCGGCGCAGCGGATCCCGTTGCCGGACACCTTCCGCCGCTCTGCGCAGGCTCTCCCGATCACCGCCCATCAAGCCCTCACCCAAATCCCAGGCCAACACGCGGTCTCCCCACAACCCACCCGCTATCTCGGGACCCGCTCCAGGTGGTGCTATAAACCAGAGATCATGCCTTTGTGCTTCGCGCAGCTGCTGGTTCGTCGGCGGCAGCCTCAAACGAATGGTGTTGAAACCAAGTCCTTTCAGCCATTCAAAGGATTCACCATTAAAATCGATGGCTCGTGGCATGAACGGCCGATTGTCAACAAACAGCACGCCGGACTCGAGTCGTACTGACGGAACCGAGCCCAGCGGATTGGTTGCCGCGGCGACCGTGCCGACGCCAACCCGAGTAGCCTGGTCCGCAACATTCCCAAACACCGCTGGGGGCACGTAGCCTTCGACATCCAGGTCGTCAATCCTGAGATTCGTGACACCGGGACCACCGTACGCGTTGAGTACGACCGCATCCA
>CAZITS010000339.1:0-6249 GCA_964542185.1 uncultured Pirellulaceae bacterium | reverse complement strand
CTGCTTTTGCATCAGCGTGAAATTCGTAAATTTGCCGGGCAGGCCCATGAGAAGGGGCTTACTCTCGTCCCCTTGAAACTTTATTTCAACAAACGCGGCGTTGCGAAAGTGCTTTTGGGTTTGTGCCGTGGCAAGAAATTGCACGACAAACGTGAAGATATGAAGAAGGCTGACGTCGCACGGGACCTCCGCCGAGCCATGCATCGTCGTTAACGTGTGGTTCACGCAGTCAAGCGACACTTGGCGAAATCTATCTGATAGGTGCCAAAGCAATACGCGGTTGCTTTTCGAATAACCTGGAGCAGGTGAAAGACTGCAATGGCAGTTGCGCCTGAGCGTTCCGTCTATCTGCCTCGGATCAACTGATTAGCGCTTGACGCGGCTTGAATGTTTGGTCCACAATCGTGCAACACGAGTACCCCCCTCCTCTCGGTTTCTGCCGATTACGATGTTGCGACTTGAAAACGTCCGGAAGTCCTTCCGCCAGCCTAACGGAGAGACCCTCGAGATCCTGGATATTCCCTTGTTTGAAATGCAAGAGGGAGAGCAGATGGTCTTGCTGGGGCGTAGTGGTTGCGGCAAGACAACTTTGCTGCATGTCATTTCCGGGATTCGGACAGTTGATAGTGGTAAGGTGGTCTTGGATGGTTTGGACTTAAGCGCGCTTTCAGAAGCCGGCAGGGATCGACTGCGTGCAGCTAATTTGGGTTACGTATTTCAGACGTTCAATTTGCTGCCAGGATTTTCGGCACTTGAAAATGTTCTATTGGGGATGACGTTCGCGCGCCGAAAACGTGATCACGACCGCGCGCAGGACCTGTTGGACCGCGTTGGGCTAGGTCATCGCGTCAAACATAAGCCGCAGTCCATGTCGGTTGGCGAGCAGCAGCGAGTGGCTGTGGCACGCGCCCTGGCGAACCGACCGCGTTTGCTATTGGCGGATGAGCCGACTGCCAATGTGGACCCCGCTAACCAGCAGAACATGATCGATCTCATACGCGGTACGTGCCAGGAGGAGAAGATCGCATTACTGATGGTCACGCATGGTGCTGAAGTGGCCCGCCAGTTTGATCGAATAGACCATCTCGAGGAGATCAACCGCGTTGGAATCGTTCAGGGAGAGAGGATGCAGGTTGATGATGGGCGAGTACAGGCAAGTGGAACGCAGTCTAAAGGGAGCCCGGGTGGAAATGAGTGCGACCCTGCTGCACATTGATGCCAGGTATGGCGCTGTCAGATGTGGGCAATGAGTGGCACTGCAGCGAGTAGTCCGGAATGGAGAGTTTTTTGGCGATGAGGTCAGGCCGAGTTCGTCGTGGTGTCGTATCGCGTGCGGTCCCGTTGGGGTTTGCTGGAGTCCGGGTGTTCTGATGAGTCTTTGGACAATTGCTTGGCGTAGTATTCGGCAGCGAGGATTGGCCTCGTTGTTGACTGCTGCATCGATGGCTTTGGGCGTGACCCTGGTGGTGACGGTTCTGGCCATTTATGGCCTCCTGTCGGAGTCGTTCCGGCGGAACTCAAGCTTTGGCTACAACATGATTGTTGGTGCCAAAGGCGGTAGTCTGCAATTGACATTGAATTCAGTTTATTATTTGAGTGACCCGATCGAGAACATTCCCTACGATTACTTTCTGGAATTTTTCCCGACTCCAGAACGCGACCAGCAGTACCAGAATTCACTGCAGCGGCAGGCTTTCGATATGAACTGGGATGCCCGGCTCACGGGCGCTCTGGTGGGGCATGGGGCGGGCGGAATTGCGACCTTGGCTGAGTGTGTCGTTGCCGACGCAATCGAAGAAGCGACCGCGAAGCAATGGGACTACAGCGCGTTTTTTGTGCAGCGGCCGGGCAGGCCTCGCGTAGCGGCTCTTGAAGTTGGCAGAGAGACACGTTACGGCGCATTTATCGACCTTGCTATCCCTTTATGCCTGGGCGACTATCTCGATCAATTTCGAGTAATCGGGACTGTTCCCCAGATGTTTGATGAACTGCGTTATGGGGACAATCGAGACCAGGTTTACGAATTCGAGCAAGGCAGGAACTTCAAGACTTGGAGCCAGGAGAATTCGTATTTTGAAGCTGTCGTAGGTGCGGTGGTTGCTCGTGAATTGTCGTTGAAGATTGGCCAGCGGGTGGCACCTTCGCATGGCGCGCAAGAAGGTGAAGCACATGCTCGAGAATTTACGATTGTCGGGATTCTCAGTCCAACCGGGACGCCACAGGATCGTGCGGTATTTATCAACATGGAAGGTTTTTTCCTGATGGAAGATCATGCCAAGCCGGTCGAAGTGGGCGACGATGAGGAAGGAATGGCATCGCCTCAGGTTGCGGAGAAGACCGACGAGGCCTTGACCCCCTTGCCCGTGGAGCAGCGCGAGGTAACCGCAGTACTGTTGAACACCAGGCAAGCCAGTCATGCGATATTTATGGAGAATCTGATTGACGAAGGGAATGTGGCGCAAGCAGTCCTGCCTGTAGAAGAGGTGTTTCGGTTGTTCAACGTACTGGTCCGTCCGCTGCAGGCGGTGTTATTGGGATTGACGGTGATGATTTGTGTGGTGTCTGGGGTCAGCATTATGGTTAGTATTTACAACTCAATGAGTGAGCGGCGGCACGAGATCGCGGTAATGCGGGCCCTGGGTGCTGGCCGCGAAACCGTGATGGCTGTGATTTTGCTGGAATCAGTCATGCTCGCACTGTTAGGTGGAGTCAGTGGCTGGGTTGCGGCCCATGGCTTGTCCGCCTTGATGTCACCTTTGATTGAATCCTATACGGGGGTGTCTATCGGTTTTTTTGACATTGCCCCGGCGACGATCGATTTGGGGACGTTACTGGGTGCTCAGGACCACCTGGGATTGATGATTTCTCCGGAATTGTTGATTGTTCCGGGATTGATCGGGTTGGCAGTCTTGGTTGGATTCGCACCCGCGGCCGTGGCCTACCGTACTGATGTCGCTGCGTCATTGGGTAAATAAACCGTGGCGTGGAATTCCATCGCTGGGTGACGCTGGCATGATGAAGGTGTTGCTGATGTGAGATAAGGTGGTTTTCTACGGCGATTCTTAAGTTGCGTTCGCTACTCGAATATGAGTAAATAGGGCCTTACCAATTATCGGTGTTGTCGCCTGTCAATGTGGCACACTGTCGGGTAGCAGCGTGACCGCGTCTACCCGGCTTGATTGCCGGCAATCCGCGAACGCTGTAGTACGCTGTCAGAGGTTTTCGATTTCGGCCGATTGCCTTGCCACTTCGATTCAATTTTTCATTCAAGAGAGAGTAGGTCATGGTGCGACGCGTTGTCCTCTCGATTGTGCTGTTGGTTCCGGCGTTTGACGCGGTTGCACGCCAGGCACTAGCCTGCCCTTTTTGTGCCGCCCAGTCTCAGACGTTCACGGAAGAATTTGCGTCGATGCATGTGGTTGCCTTGACGCGTCTGGTAAGTGGTCCTCCTGCGGCCAAGAAGGATGCCAAGCCTGGAAAATTGTCGGGAGAGGATGTTCCCAAGGCAGTGTTTGAGATCACCAAAGTACTCAAGGGGAAGTCGCTAGTTGGAAATTTGAAACGGATTTCGACTTTGTATTTCGGTAAGGCCAAGCCGGGGCAGTCTTTCTTGATCATGGGAGTTGATCCACCCAAGATTATGTGGACTACGCCACTTGCACTGACGGGACGCGGTGAGAAATATCTGGCCCGTCTTGGTGCTGTTCCGACTGAGGGAGCGAATCGCCTTCGTTTCTTTCAATCACATTTGGAAGACGAAGATGAAATGCTGGCCCGCGACGCCTACGACGAATTTGCCAAGGCCCCGTATGACTGGGTGATCGCTCTGAAGGCGGAAATGGATCATGAGCAACTGATTCAGTGGATCAAGGACGAAAATGTTCCTGCCAGCCGTCGAAGATTGTATTTGACGATGTTAGGTGTCTGTGGAACGTCAGAGGATCTGCCTCTCTTGGAGCGGTTCTTGAAGTCGAAAGACCGCCGTAAGAAAGCGGGCTTGGACGCGATGATCGCCTGCTATCTGACATTGCGCGGTGCCCAGGGAATGCCGCTGATTGAAGAGTTGTTTCTGAAGAACAAGAAAGCTGAATATGCCGATACGTACGCAGCGATTATGGCGATTCGTTTTCATGGTACTCAAAGCAAGTTGATTCCTCGTAAAAGGTTACTGGTTGGATTGCGTTATATGCTTGACCGTCCACAGCTTGCGGACCTTGTGATCCCCGACCTGGCCAAATGGGAAGACTGGTCGCAGATGGCGCGGCTGGTCTCTCTGTTCAAAGACGCCGACGAAAAGTCGAGCTGGGTGCGTGTTCCGGTTATCAACTACTTGAGAGCGTGCCCGTTGCCCAAGTCGAAAGAACACATCAAAGAGCTGGAAAAAGTGGATCCTGCTGCGGTCAAGCGAGCACGTACGTTCTTTCCCTTTGGTGTAGACAAGAAGGATCCGAAAGCGTCCTGAGGCGTTGGCTGCGTTATTCTCAAGCTGCCGTGATCGGTGCTGGAAAGCTCCCACAGTCTGCTGCGATTGCACCGCTGAACCGTCTGCGTTTGGACTACGTATTACAATCCATATTGGGGACGGACCGGTTGGGTGAGAGAGTTGAAGGGCCGGCAGGTGTGACTCACCCTGAAAGCACAATGGGGCGCTAGCAGCGTGGCGAACCTCTTTTTGTCGGATGCCTGTCCTGAGTCGTTGATATGCTGGATTGTGTGAGTTCGTCACGAAGGGCATCGCAAGTAGAATGACTATCTCGGATCCATCGGTTTCTACAGAGGCAAATGATTTTGGCGCCTATCGCGCCCTCAGCAAGTCGGCGATTATTTCGGTATCATTCGCGATTCTGGCAGCGGGTGGTTTGCTGGCAATACCGCTTATGGTCTTTGCGTTGTGCGGCTTGCTCTTTGGAGTAATCTCATTACGGGCATTAAAGCGCTATCCAAATGAACTAACTGGCCGGGCTCCTGCTTGGGTTGGAATTGTTTTAAGCCTGGCGATGCTTGGCGGCGCGACAGGGCGGCACACCTGGATCTACTTGACGGAAGTGCCCGAAGGTTATCAACGGATTTCCTTCTATGATTTACGCCCGCAACGCCGTTCAATGAAGATGATCTCGGACGCGGCAGTCGATTTGAATGGGAAGAAAGTCTTCATCAAGGGTTACATGCATCCTGGTGTGAAAGACCAGGGTAAGGTTCAGCAATTCGTGTTAGTTCCCGATATGAAGACATGCTGCTTCGGTGGCCAGCCCGATTTATTTGATATGATGGAGGTCACCTTGACAGGTACGACAAAGGGCAAGACGAACTTGAAATACAGCACGCAAAAGCTCAAACTAGCGGGTGACTTTGTAATCAACGTGAATGTACTTACCCGCAATCAACAGAAGCAAGTGGCTGGGCGGTTAGTTGGTGGCTTGTTTGAACTAAGAGTGGACCATGTGAGATGATCATCCGACAGCAGTTAATAATGTGTGTAATCGCTGCCGTCTGGTGCGTCAGTTGTACTCCCGGGCCGGCCGATCGGGAGATTTCTTCTACGACACAGGCTGACGTCGCTGTCGCGAGTGACAGCATATCAGACCCGAGTGAAAACTCTGCCGATGGACCACCTGCCGTAGATGACAAATTACCCCAGGAAGTGGCAGGTAGTGATTCACTGATCGGTTGGGATGCGCTTGATATTGGCATGCAGGCCGACGTCGTGTACCGCCCTTTTTTTCTGCAAAACAACCCTCGAACTGAGGCCTTGGATGGCAAACGAGTGCGCATCGGTGGCTTTATCCACGGCGGTGTGTCACAGCCTAGCAATCTGGCAGAATTCATCTTGTTGAAGAACAATCGATGCAAATATGGCCCGGGTGGGCAAGCTGATCACTTGATTCGAGTTTTCGTCAAAGAAGGCGTGCGTGTTGATTTCACCACGGAAATGATCTATGTCGAGGGAGTGTTGACACTGCAGCCAGAACAAGGCCCGGATGGTAACACCTGGTCGATCTACGATTTGCGAGGCGATGCGTTCAGCAGTCGCAAGCGTCTCTAGTCCACTGACCGTGCCTCTTTTGGCGTGGAGCCACAGGTCGACATTTCCTCAGCCAGTTTGTCCGAACAGTTGCACCGGACTGGTCTGCTGGCTGCAATTCCTGCGGTGTTCTTGCTGTTTGTGAACCGCTGCCGCTGATGGGCGGATTGTGGTGCTGGGGTAATCCAGTTGCACAACACCTAGCCGATGCGGGTTGCATGCGATAC
>CAZITS010000338.1:0-6255 GCA_964542185.1 uncultured Pirellulaceae bacterium | reverse complement strand
TGCTGTCGAGCGCCCGTTGGAGCTGCTGTTCAGCCTTCTCATCCCCCTCATAGAAAAGGCCAATGAATGAAAACACACGCAACCCGCGTCGAAAACACACAACATGCTTGCGCATTTCGGTACCGCTTATTTCCGCGACATATGTCATTCGAGTCGCGGAAATACCGTTGATCTTGATTTCCGATGGATCTTTCTGAGAGCTCCACTGCTTACTGCCATGTGACGGTCCGGAGTGGTAGCGATGCAAGTCAAATGGCTGTTCTTTGTCAAAACACAAGATCTCGACGGAAGCGCCTTGAACCGGCGTTCGCATTCTCCATTGCGCCAAAACGATCTCACGTTCAATCTGACTCGGCAACACTGCACTTGCTGAACAGGTCCACCCAGTCGGAACCAGAAACTTGAGACCCGCGTCTTCATTTGTGTAAACCGCTGTATCGCGCAAAGCAGGTGCGCTGGGGCGTGAATCACACCCAGCCACAAGCAAAGCAAGGGTTGCAATAACGGTTGCAAAACTTCTGGCCAGACACTCGCGTGATTCGGCGAAAGCCATAATCTGTCTCCAAGTAACCGTGTCGTTAATCAATTGAAAACGACTGCGGTTCGCGCCCATTTCTCGTTGCCAACGCGTGCAACACCTCCATCGCGACACCATTGGTCAAGGCCTTTACCGCACCATCTGCAAACAGAAAATGAACAAGGTCATCATGCCCCGAAAAGAAATCGTAAGGTTCGCTATAGGTACTGTTCAAGGAACGATTACCAATCCTTGCCAAAACCATTGCTGGCGCCTTTTCGGTGATCGCTACAAACACAGGTGCGCCGGTTGTGGTCCGACATGTGCCACCGGTCAGCACTCCCGCCCAAGGCGTCTGAGTCAAGATCGCGCCGCGTTCGCCTATCGCAATAGTGTTACTCAAACCATCACGAATATCTGCATTTCGCCACCGGCTATTTCGCTGAAACAGACCATTACCAAGGTGTGGCTGCGTGTTAATCAAACCGTACTTTCCAAAACAGGCCGAATAACTATTCGTAGCCGCATTGGCGAGTACTAGATTACCTTCGTCAAAGACCTGGTAGACACCAATATGGGTATCAGAGGGGCAGGAATAGATGGAAAGCGGCATCTCACGTACCGCCGCACTACCGGGCGACTCTACGGACAAATGGAATGGGATCTCACTATACAGATTCCTCTGTTCCAGGTACGGCAATATCAAGGCAGCCCAACCCCATCCAGGCCGACTTGGCTCAATCGAAAGCGACGGGGGAACAGCATCAAAACGCAAAACATCAGTATCGCCTGGCGCCGGTGAGCCACTCGCATTACCTGGCCGACTGGCAATGTAACCGGAGGGAAAAGTGCGCAGGCTGTCGTGATACATCTGCAGAGCCAGTCCGATCTGACGCAGATTGTTCTTGCAGTTTGATCTCCGCGCCGCTTCGCGGGCCATCTGAACAGCGGGAAACAGGAGGCTCGTCAGGATGCCGATTATGGCAATCGACGTCAGCAACTCGACGAGTGTGAACCCGGCGGAACGTCGCATCACACGCATCCCCTAACCAAAGAAACGAGAATCAAAACCGCCTGGACAAATCCTCTCAGCACGCACGCTTTAGTAAGCACCAGCATCGTCGCAAATTACGCGCTAGCTCACCCAAACACGACTCGTTTGCAGCGGGGTCACCGTTGGCTTTGCGATCATAGGAAGCTCTAGTTACACTGTCAAGAAAGGCTCGTGACTGGTGCGTTTATGGACACTTCAAGTGCTCAAACAGGCAATCAATGCGCACTGGCAGTTATCCCCATCCTGCCCAACCTCACTCTGCTACTGCTATTAATCCCCGGCTTGTGCTTGTCGTTTCTGGCAACCGTGTTTTCGTTACGACACCGCAACACCCGAAAAGCACTGATCCGGGTGCTGTGGCGCAAGAAAGCCGCAGTCCTGGCTGGCTTGGTTGTTCTACTGGGAGGTATCGCTAGTTTCAGATATTTCTATGGCGAGAAACAACATCATCCAGTCGCCACACGACCACCTGCTTCCATCCGGGACTGGCCAATGCATCGCGGTGGTCCGCTTCGACATGGTTCACTCGCAGGTGAGACCGGGCCAAGCCAAGGTGGACTTCAATGGGCATTTCGGCCCGGCGATCAATTCTACGCATCCGCAGCCACAGATAATCACTTTGTCTACACGGTTGGCTGCCGCAATAACCGCGGGCGCATCTTCTGCCTGGAAAGCCAGACAGGTTCGGTAGTCTGGAGTTCTGCACCCAGTGGATATGCCGCCACCTTTTCTTCGCCCGTCATTGCCGGCGATTTCCTGGTGGTTGGTGAGGGTCTTCACCATACTCAATCTGGCCGCATTGTATGCGTCGATCTGCGGCCCGGCCGTGAAGGAACCATTGCATGGACCTACCAAACAAACAGCCACGTTGAATGTACGCCGGTAATCAACAACGGCATGGTCTATGTAGCAGCCGGCGATGATGGTCTGTATTGCTTACAGCTGAATTCCAAATTCGCAGACCAACGCGTTGTCTGGCACCGCGCCGGTAAAGATTACCCGGATGCCGAAACCAGCCTGATTGTGCATGATGGCCTTTTGTACCTAGGACTCGGCGTCGGGGGCCGGGCACTCTGTGTGCTAGATGCCCTATCCGGACGCGAGATTAAACGACTAAAGATGCCCTTTCCTGTTTTCAGTCCACCATCAGCCCACGCCGGGAAGCTCTTCGTTGGTATGGGGCAAGGTGATTACGTTACCCCAAACCGGATCGCAGCGGGGCAGATTTGCTGCATCGATATCAACACGCTCAAGGTCGACTGGACCTATAAAACGCCCGGAACAGTCCTGGGATCGGTTGCAGTAATTGCAGGACCCAATAATGGCGAAACACCCGCTACTTTCTGGATCGCATGTGGGTGCTCTGATGGCACTTTACTGCTGCTGAAGTCTGATGGAGAAGTAGCAGCCCAAATAGACACCAAGGCACCGATTTTGGGCTCGCCGGCAATCGCTGGAAATTGCCTCTACGTTGCCAATAACGCCGGAGAGATTATGGGCTTAAGAGCCCCCTCACTAGAAATTTTCTGGCAGTTCCGACTCACCTCTACCCTGCGCCAGATCAGTTCACCGATCATTCACGGAGGACAGCTTTTCCTGGGGACAGAAACTACGGGATTTGTCTGTCTAGGCCACACAGCAGGAACCAGCGTGTTGCCTGGTGGTCACACCTCGTCTTTCCGTCAATCTCGCCAACCGTTTGCTGCTGACACGGTAGATTAACTCGCCTCCCGCGTACTGGCTGGCCAATAAAATACCCTCCAAACCGAACAACACACGCACCGACAAACAGTTCCATCGTCCTGCTCAGCAGCGGTCCTGCTGCTCTTCCGGGTAAGTGCACAAGCCTTATGGCCAGTCAGATTTGCCGCAGAGTCGCTCTCTCAGCCTCCTTCACTGCTGCCCACATAGACTCATAAAGTCAGATCACCCGAAACTACTACCCGATCTCTGTAGATACCTGTATACTGCCGCCCGCCGGCAAGAACAAAAAAAAGAGGGCCCTTGTTCGCCGCAACAAGGACCCTCGTCGTTTGGCTGTTCAGAGAGCGGCAAGTTGCCTCACCGTTATCCGAAGACCCACAGCCGTAAAAATGGTATCGGGAATTGCTTCCGTGCGACTTTAATTGCGGCCAACGGTGTAGGCTGAAAGTACCTAACTACTTTGAGCAATTGACTGGTTTGTAACCATGGCGGTGGCTAAACTCGCTCTGCAAGACGGCAACATGTTTGTTGGATCGTCGTTTGGTGCGCCGGGTGAGGTTGACGGTGAGGTAGTTTTTAACACCTCAATGACCGGCTACCAGGAAATTCTGACGGACCCTAGTTATCGCGGCCAAATTGTCACGATGACGTACCCACAAATGGGAAATTACGGGGTTAATCCAGAAGATGTCGAAAGCCACAAACCCCACCTGGCAGGCTTTATTGTCCGCGAAAACAGCCGAATTGAGAGCAATTTCCGTTCGCATGGCAGTCTACACGACTATCTTGTGGAGCATGGTATCGTCGGTATCTCGGGTATCGATACCCGGCGTCTTGTTAGACACATCCGCAGTCAAGGCGCGATGAGTGGCGTACTGTCTACGCTTGATCTCAATGACGCAAGCCTGGTCGCGAAAGCGAAAGCAAGCCCTGGCCTGGTGGGTCGGGACCTTGTCAAAGAAGTCCTCCCGGCAACATCCCGCCAGTGGGTGGAAGATTTGAGCAAGTGGGCAATCTTGCCAGGAATGGGTGACTTTTCCGATCGCGCAAGAACTGATGCCAACGGCTTGAATCCGCATGTGGTGGCACTCGACTATGGCATGAAATGGAACATTCCCCGCCATCTCACCCATGAGGGATTTCGCGTGACCGTACTGCCAGGTACCGCTTCTACGGAAGAGGTTCTGGAGCAGAAACCAGACGGCATTTTTCTTTCCAATGGTCCCGGAGATCCAGAGCCTCTTGACTACGCAATCCAGACCATCCGCGAACTGTTAGGCACACGTCCAATGTTTGGAATTTGCCTTGGACACCAGTTGTTCGGACTTGCCTGCGGGGCCCATACCTTCAAACTTAAGTTCGGGCACCGCGGCGCTAATCAACCGGTGCTTGATTTACGCAGCGGAAAAGTTGAAATCACTTCTCAGAACCATGGATTCGCTATCGACGAAGCGTCTCTACCAGACTGTCTGGAAATCACACATCGCAATCTCAATGACGATACGGTCGCCGGGTTGCAACATCGGGAAGTCCCTGCATTCAGTGTCCAATTTCACCCCGAGGCGTCAGCGGGACCTCACGACAGCCAATACCTCTTCCAGCAGTTCCGAGAGGCCGTTTGTAGCTCACTAACAAACGGATAGTTGACAATGGACTCGTTAACCGATCTTGAACTGCGTATCGGCCGTTTGCCTCGAGTTCCCCTCGCCCACCTGCCAACACCGCTTGAACGGTTACCCCGGTTCTCGGAGTCTTTAGGCGGTCCGCAAATCTGGATCAAACGAGATGATTGCACTGGCCTGGCCATGGGAGGAAATAAAACCCGGCACAACGAATTCCTAATGGCCGATGCCGTAGAGGAAAACGCTGATTTAGTCGTATGGGGTGCAGGAGTCCAGTCTAACAACTGCCGACAAACGGCTGCTTCCTGCGCCAAACTCGGTATCGCGTGCCACCTGCTACTTAGTCGAGGTGGACATGGCCACGAAATGCAAGGCAACTTATTGCTCGACCATATTCTGGGTGCAAGTTACGAAATCGTGGATGAATTAGTCGGCCCGGAATTGGATGAACGGATCGCGCAGACGGCTCAACTATTCCGCGAACACGGACGAAAGGTCTACAGCTGGGACCGGTCCACAGTTAAAGCCAAAGCTGCAATTAGCTACAGCCAATGCCTGATTGAGATTACTCGTCAATTAGAGTCTCAGGAAATCGAACCCGCAGCCCTCTACATCTGCTCTGGAGGCTCCACCGGGGCAGGACTCGCGCTCGCGGGAAAAATCCTGCAAATCACCTATCCCATACAGAACATACTGCCGATTCACTGGCCCTGGGACGAACAACAAGATCTTAGCCAGATCGCTAACGCGGCGGCTGATCTGCTGGAACACCCAGAGCGTGTTTTACCCGAAGAAATCAACATTGATGGAACCTATGTCGGCAAGGGATACGGCATCCCGACAGACGAGTGCATGGAGGCAACTCAGCTGCTGGCCCGTACCGAAGGCATTCTCCTTGACCCAAGCTATACAGGGAAGGCGATGGCAGGGCTAATCGATCACGTCCGTTCAGGACGCTACGCCCCCGACCAACACATCATATTCGTCCACACTGGCGGGACACCCGCTCTCTTCGCGGGCTCTGATGATCTCGCAACAATGCTCACACCAGCAGAAAAGCCACGGACTGATCAGTGACCAAACGTGATTTTGTGGTCGCGAGTAGATGCTCACATTTATCGTTTCCACAGAGCTCATCGGGCCTCAAATGGCAGGCTCCCATAAGGTCCCATACACCACATTCGCTGCTTTGCTCGTCGCCAAGATCTGGATGCGATCTTTGGCGGAAGATGGCATATTGCACGGCGAAGGTCGATCTGCAACCGCTTGGATTAACGCGATGCTCTCACTTGATCCAGGTGATGTCATTGCAGCAACCTATAACCCAACTGGTGGACAAGGCGGTGGAGCTGATGGAA
>CAZITS010000337.1:0-6282 GCA_964542185.1 uncultured Pirellulaceae bacterium | reverse complement strand
CGGTTGCGATCAAGTACTTAGTCGTGGCCAGTTCCACAAGGAAATGTCTGACCTTCTACAGCAATACCTGCCAGGATAGCAAGCAACCACCTTACGGACCGCAGCCAGGCAAGCAAGAGCAGGCAGGTACTCCCAACCGGTATGCTACTCGCCGGCGACCAGATTGACGTCGCTACGACTCTGTCCCAGTAACCGAGCAGCTTCCGACAACACAAATTTCGGATCCATGAACGGCTCGTAGCTGATATCCTGCCACCGTACCAGACCGCGTTCATCAATCAGGAACGTACCGTGTAGCGGCTGCTGTTCAAAATCATCGAATGCACGATAGGCTTTAAAGACATCCAAACCAGCATTCGCGGCTAATGGAATCGGAAGATTCCCTTTATCGTAGTTCTCGACTGACTTCTTCAGATCCTCAGGCTTATCGGTGGAAATAGCACATATCGCCAAGCCCGCTTTCTCGAATTCGGGCACCATCGGCGCAAATGCCTGAAGTTGCTCAGCACAGTGCAAACAACCATACCCCAGGTAGAAAATCAGTACGACAGGGCGTCCCTTGAACTGTGACAACGAAAGCCGCTTGCCAGCAGCGGTTTCCAGGTCCCACTCAGGTGCGGTCAACGGCTGCCAGCGAAATGGCCCCAGGTCATCCAACGCAGGCCGTGTCCCAACGTCGTCAGCAGGTGCTGAAACCACGCGCCAATCTTCGGGTAAACCGAGTGATTTGGCGATCGGTGTCAAGCGGCTGAACACGGGAGATGCCAAATCGATTTTCGTCGACAACGCTCGCAGTTTTTCGAAAGCGGCTTTCGCCTCGTCTTGTTTTTCAGCTTCCCACAACAGCTGGATATATGTGGCCAGCGGATGCACCTCACCGGGGTGTTTATCCACATACTTTTGCGCCGCCTTGATTGCCTTCTCGGTCTCACCCGCACGATGCTGGAGCAAAGCCCGATAAGTCTCGTCAACACCGCCAGATTTCTTGAAACGCTCCAAGGCCTCCTTGAATTCTCCCGCCGCGACGGACTGGTGCCCTTGGATTTCGTCAATCGCCTTCTGCACCGCAGTAATCTGTCCGTCTAGTGGTTTGCGTGCGTCTTTCTTCGCTTTGTCGACTGCCTTCTTTTTCTCTTTGAGCTGCTCCTCTTTGGCAGCTTCCTCAGCCTCAGCACCAGCCTTGGCAACTTCCGCGTCATCACCACCATCACCACGAACTTTCTTTTCGGCCTTTTCGCGCGCCTCTTGAACTCGTTTTTCGTCGATCGCTTTTGCACTCGCTTTTTTGTCGGCAGTTGCAACAGCCTCGTCTCGCTCCTTTTCCAGGCCCGCTTTACGTTCTTCAAGCTCTTTGAGCACCTGCGTACTGCGGTCGTCGTGGCCACTGCGGACGCTGGCAATACCCACGTGCCGGAGCCTTTTGACCTGCTCCCCCTTCTTCTCGGTCGGCGGCAAGTAAGGCGTATCACTCAGGGCAAGCAATTCGGACCAGAGTTCATAACGTGTCAGTGTCTCGAATAACCGCGTTCGACCGTAACGAGTGCTCCCAAACTTATCGAGTGTGTTATAGCGCGGGTGACGTGGCAATTCGATCATGTTCTTTGCCAGATTGACAGCGTCACGGACACGGCCAACATAATTCAAGTTGCGAATAAACCACTCGTTGTTGTGGGCAAAATTGTGGATTTCATCAGGAAGCACTCGATCTCGCATCATCCGGTGATGGTCGACACGTGCCGATGCCTCCTGTTGCCAACAAGCGTCGTTGTAGCGTTTCAATCGCGAGTAAATATGACCCGGCATATGCCACATGTGCGCAATAGAAGGTGATGTCTGACCGCACAACGCTGCCGACGACAACGCCACTTCGGGCTTCTTGTAGTCCCACAGGTGAATGCGGAAATGGTGCGCCGAATGGTACGGCTCAACCGCGAATACCTGCTGAATCAACGAATCAATAGCCAAATAGCTGAGCGTCTCAATCCCAGCCCGGCGATTGTTGTACAGTTGCAACGCCAAGAGTGCCTTGGCTTCGACATCCTCGGGGAATTTAAGTGCAATCGATTCCAGGGCTTTTGTGTATTTCTGGGCGCGTTCTTTTTTCTTCTTATCGCCGGCTTTGAGATAGGCATCGAACGCCTCGATGTAAAGGCGTTCTCGCTCGGTTACTTTGTCCTTGCGTTTGACAGCCTCCGCAATGAAACCCTTTGCACGTTTCTCCTTACCTCTTGTCGCCTGGGCAGCTCCCCAATAGGCCATGGCACAATCCGGGTCCAATGCCGCCGCTTGTCGAAAAGAACGCTCCGACTCGAGGAACCAGAAGCCGTAGAGCTGGCCGAGACCTTGCTCCACAAATTTCTTGGCCATTTCATTGCTGGAAGTAACGGGAAACCGGACATGCCCTGTACCGGCCATCAAATATGCTTTTTGCCGTGGCCCCGCGTTAAGAAATTCCCCGTGGTAAGAATGTCCAGCCGGCACTTCTGTCTTGGCTTCTTTCTTACCCTCTTCCTGTTTCTTGTCTGAGTCGTCCTGGGACCACAACAACTGTCCGGAAAGCAAAACGCAAATTCCAGTACAAACCAGATGACGCGGCGTAATCATGATTATCTTCCAACAATTGGTGGCCTGACAAAATCTACTCACCACTCAGATTAGATCCTCACGCCCGAAATGACAACCTTTCCGGGGCAGACGGCCGCTGGGCGTACCTGCCCCCGCCCGCTATATTTCGATCTCCCCCCTCGAATGGGGTTCGCGGTGGCAGCAAGGAGATGTGCAGCAGCATGCCCAAGAAAAATATTTCGGAAACAGACGTTGACGGTAAACGCGTGCTCATGCGGGTGGACTTCAACGTCCCGCTAGATGAGCAACAGCAGATCACCGACGACCGCCGCATCCGCTTGGCGCTGCCCTCGATTCAGTCGGTACTGGATCGAGGAGGCAAACTGATCCTGGTCAGTCATCTGGGTCGGCCCCAGGGTAACGCAGATGATCAGCGTTTTAGCCTGCGTCCCACAGCGGTACGGCTGGCAGAACTACTCGACAGCCCCGTCGTCTTTGCTACCGACACCGTAGGAAAAGACGCCCAGGCGCAGGTCGACGCGCTCCAACCTGGTCACTGTGTCGTCCTTGAGAATCTGCGTTTCTGCGCCGGCGAAAAGCAAGGGGATGCTGAATTTGCGCAACAGCTTGCCAACTTCGCCGACATTTACTGCAACGACGCCTTTGGCACCTGTCATCGGTCCGATGCATCAATGGTGGCGGTGCCCCAAGCGATGGCCAACCGCCCGAAAGTCGTCGGCACCCTGGTGGCCCAGGAGATCCGCTATCTGACCGAGACCATCGCCAATCCGAACCGTCCCTTCGTCGCCATCTTAGGCGGTGCCAAAGTCTCGGATAAGATCGGCGTGATACGCAATTTGCTGAACCTGTGCGACCGCGTCTTGATCGGGGGAGCAATGGCCTATACGTTCGCCCTGGCTGTCGGCGGCAAAGTTGGCAAGAGTCTGGTCGAACCCGAAAAGGTCGATCTTGCAGAAGAACTGATCCGCCAAGGCGGTGACAAACTAATGCTCCCCTGTGACACACACTGTGGCAGTGCGTTTCAACCCGATTGCGACAAGCAAATCGTGGAAGCAGGCGCGATCCCAGATGAGTACGAAGGGCTCGACATCGGTCCTGAAACCGCACGCCGATTTGCCCAGGAAGTTCAGACCGCAGCCACCGTTGTCTGGAATGGCCCAATGGGCGTCTTCGAAATGCCACCATTTGATGCCGGCACACGAGCCGTTGCCGATGCGATCGCCGAATCAAAAGCAGTGAGTATCATCGGTGGTGGGGATAGCGCCGCAGCGATCACCCAACTTGGCTTTGCAGACCGCGTCGATCACATCAGTACAGGTGGTGGCGCAAGCCTGGCAATGCTGGAAGGGCAAGTTTTCCCTGCAATGGAACTGCTCGACGAGCAGTAGATTTCTGGCATTGACCCCACATGGCAGGCCGGCTACTGTCCCTCCGCCATGTCTTTTTTCCGCAGGGCGTTCGCCCCTCTCATCGTCAGCGTGCTTCTGTTTGCCAGCTTGCTTTCGGCAATGGATCCTCGCGCTCCTACAAAACCAACACTGCTGGTGTTGCGCAACGGCCAAATATTGCGCGGCAATGTGACTCAAGTTGGCGACTATTACCTGGTAATCATCGGCCCTTCTAGCCAGGTACGCGTACCCGCCGACCAGGTCAACTACGCCTGCAACAGCCTGGACCAGGTCTACCGCTTCAAGGTTGCCAACACACGGCTCGCTACGGCGCGTGAGCACCTGAAATTGGCCGAATGGTGTTTACACTATCAACTTCGCCTGCGTGCTGCCGACCACCTGCTGACAGCGATTGCCATCGATCCCAACGAACCCGCGATCTCGCGCATCCAGCGTTTCTGGAACGCTTCCACTCAAGCGCCAACGAGGCCCAGACCAACGGTCGCCGCGGCACCGACGACGAGCAGCCGTCAAGAAGTGGAAGCAGCTCTGAAAACCTTACCGCCCAAAAGTATGGAACGTTTCACCCATAAAGTGCAACCATTGTTGTTGAACTACTGCAGTAACAGCAACTGCCACGGGCCTAACTCAGAGTCAAGTTTTCGGCTGGTGCGCCCGCTGTTCGCAAAACGAATGACGCGCCGTTTTACCCAGCGAAACTTGCATACGATCCTGCAATACATTGACCGCGCCAACCCTCAACAAAGTCAACTACTGACCATCCCGAAACAGCCGCACGGCAATCTAAGCACACCCGTTTTTGGCGATCGCCAGGAGGTGCAGTACCAGAACCTGGAGCAGTGGGTCACGAAACTCAGCCCCCAAAATACTGCAGCTACACCACCTCCTCATGTCGCACCGCCGCCACACGCGGTACTGACCAAACCCGCCGACTTCCAGAAACCGGTGAAAAAGCCAAAATCGAACGACGAAGCCTCACTTCTGGATGAACTCGTCGATACGCTTACCAAGGAAGACCGGGGCGAGAGTCCCGCGCAACCGCAGCGACCAGAGCGTCGTCGACAATTCGTGCCGCGAGATCCATTTGATCCGCAAATTTTCAACCGGCGGTATTTCGCCGAAGAGGCTCCCTGAAGTCAAGGCACAAGGTTACGTCGATGCATGGCTGGCGCCGTCTGTGCCTACCACAGATCAACGCTATTTTTTTCAGCCAAATTCCTGAAGCTGCTGACATGCTGCTCTTGCCTGCCAGCTCCAACCAGCACAACGGCGCAGACAACCGGTAACGCCAGAACCGCAGCCGCGGATGGCCACAGTGGCACGCCAGCCCTTTTGACAATGAACCCAGACTGTCAGCATGCACCCTGCCGAATTGCCCGTTGCCTGCCTGCTTTCGGACTGTTCGTTCACGCGAACCAAAGGGCGTGGGCCCGGTGGCCAACACCGTAACAAAGTGGAAACCGCCGTGGTTGTAACCCACCTGGCAACCGGAATTCGGGGGGCCGCCAGCGAACGCCGTAGCCAGCATCAAAATCGCCAGGCGGCCATTTTTCGGCTCCGACTACAATTAGCACTTGAAGTCCGCACTCTACGCGACCCCGGCCAGGTTCCGTCGCAGCTCTGGCAAGATCGGGCGCAAGGCACGCGACTACCGCTCAGCGGTACCCACAATGATTTCCCGGCGATCCTGTCAGAACTCCTGGACGTATTGCACAACCACCAACTGGATTTCAAGCCGGCGGCCACGCAACTCGGATCGACGCCATCCCAGTTGGTGCGGATCTTGAAGCGGCAACCTGCCGCCTGGCAGTGGACAACTACGGCCCGTGCGGACCATGGCCTACCAGCTCTCCGTTAAAGCACGCCAGATGCGAAAATCTCCGCGTGGACTCGAATGCGCTGCCCTTACTCTGCCGAAAACGCGTGTACCGTGGTCTGCCGATAGGTCTCACCTGGCTTCAGGATGGTGGTTGGAAAGTCAGGTTGGTTCGGCGCATCGGGATGGTGCTGAGTCTCCAGGCAAAAACCGTGGTATTGCTGGTAACCACCCTCGTCATCGCCACCTTTAAGGAAATTGCCGCTGTAGAACTGAATCGCGGGCTGTGTCGTTCGGATTTCCATCACCCGTCCAGTTCCAGGATCCTTAACGCGTGCAGCCATTTTTAGTCCGGCGGCGGTTTCGCGCAACACGTAACAGTGATCGTACCCCACCGGATCCGCTTCGATCTTGTCGAGATCATCGCCAATCTTTTTGGCTGCTGAAAAATCCAGCGGCGTGCCTTTCACG
>CAZITS010000336.1:0-6309 GCA_964542185.1 uncultured Pirellulaceae bacterium | reverse complement strand
AACCCGCGACAAGAGCACTCTCTTGTCGCTGAAATACGATCCATTTCTGGGTGCCGAACCGGCAGGGACGGCGGGTGGAGTTTCAATTGTCGGGTTGGCGGCTGTGCTGTCCGGTGGTGATATTGCCCCGCTTTCGTTACATTACGAAGTAGCATTTATGTCGAGCAGGTGGTACCTGCATTTAGACGCTCATGCGAGTGAACGAAGAGGTCGGGGCATGGCGATTCGAGTGTTAGTTGCCGACGATCATGAGGTCGTCCGCTGCGGTTTGCGGTCGTTGGTGACGGGCACGGAAATTGAGGTGGTTGCAGAAGCCTCGAGCGGTGAGCAGGCCCTGCGGTTGATCACTGAGCACAAGATTGACGTCTTGCTCCTGGACATTCGTATGCCGGATGGTGATGGACTGAATACGTTGGGACGTGTGAAGTTGGATTACCCCGAAATTCCGGTGTTGTTGTTGTCAACCTACGACAATCCTACCTATATCGCGCGCGCAGTTGCTTTGGGCGCAGCTGGTTATCTTCTCAAAGGCAAGGACCGTGAACATTTGCTAGAGGCGATTCGCAAGGCTGCTACGGGCCAGGATGTCTGGACTCGTGACGAATTGCGGCGCGTTACCGGAGCCTTGGCGACACCTCGACTGAATGCAGACGTCGAGGTGCCTTTGACCCAGCGTGAAAGTGAAGTGTTGAGGCAGCTGGCGCTCGGGTTGACCAACAAAGAAATCGCCCAGGCACTCAGCATCAGCTATGAAACGGTCAAAGAGCACGTCCAGCACATTTTGCGGAAAGTGGGCGTGTCCGATCGCACACAAGTTGCTGTGTGGGCTGTTCGTAAAGGACTTGTTTAACGCTCTGATTGGTTGTGTGGGGCGTAGCGAGCTCAGTGCGGAAAGCGTCGCGAAAGAAACCTCAATCCCAAACTTGTTGCTTGCTCGCGAAATGTCTCGATTCGATTTGCTATGACAGCCGTTGCAGCCGCGTGATGCGGCCACTTGCTACCCATTCTGCCACAAAGATGTTGCCGGCGTGGTCGAAACAGGCATCGTGTGGATGAATGAAACGCCCCGCTTGCCATTGCTTTTCGTCTCGGCGAATGGCGAATTTGTTGTCGCTGCGGATACGCTGGACATCATCGCCCAGTCTAGCTACGACTTGATTATCTTTGTCCAGCAGGGAAACGCGTGCGTAGAGCTCAGGGACGAGCAGTAACTCCCCGTGGGTATCGAGATTCGCCGGGAGCCCGAAACCGCTGAGTGTTTCGACGTGATTACCTTCCAGCGTGACGTATTGCAGCGTGTGGTGTGCGCGGTCCGCGATGACTACCAGTGGGTCGCGTCCTGGCCGCTCATCAAACCAGATGCCATGAGGCAGGTTGAACTGCCCGGGCTTTTCCCCGGGGCCGCCAAAAGTGTACTTCCAGTTGCCGTCTCGATCGTAGCGGTGGATCCGCCAGGACCCATAACCATCTGCCAGTAGAAAATCGCCGTCAGGAAGAAAGGCAAAATTGGTGGGCATGAAGCGATCACGCCCCCATACTTTTTGAGGATTGCTTGCTTCCCCCTGAGCGTAGCCACCGGCTTTGACCGGTGCATGCTTTTGCCACACGACTTCACCAGTAAGGCTTAGCTTGGCAAAGGTCTTGAGGTGCTGGTAGGCACAGACATAGAGATACTCTTGGCCTTGTTCTTCACGCACCTCGATGCCATGACCTCCGCCTTGAAATTGCTTTCCAAAAGATCGGACGTAACGTCCGGACTCGTCAAACACGAAGATTGCTGGGTGCTCTTTTCTGGTCGGATCCCCTTCATGAATCACGTATAGATTCTGGTTGCGATCGATGGCGACGTTGTGTGTGGTCTGCCATTGGAAGCGATCGGGAAGTTGAGCCCATTGATGATTTACCTGGAACCGGTGCGCCCCTTCGCCCACGACCGACGAATCGCTGCCTTTCGCCGCAGTGATGACATGTGGTGCGGTTAGTGTGGCAGTACAGCTGGTCGCCAGGAATCGCCGACGCGTAACGGGAGCAGCGGTGTTTTGTTTCATTGTCGGGCTTTGTTTCATTGTCGGGCTTTGGGTAAGAAACGGGGTTGGCACCTGGGCGGATCGAATGGCGCTGCCTGCATTATAATGCGACAATTGTTGCCGTGAATCGGCAATAGTTGCGAGCAGCCACGCCGTCAGTTGGTTAAATACTTGTGGCGTGATCGATACCGTCGCGGACAGCCTCGGCAATTTGCTGGAGTTCTTCAGGTTGGATAGCGAGTGGCGGCATGACCACGATCACATCCCCCAGCGGACGCAGCCAGACACCGCGCGACAGGGCGAAGTCGCAAACACGCTGGCCGCGGCGTTCAGACCACGCAAACGGCTCACCGTGATCACGGTCTCGCACCAGTTCGATTGCGGCAATCAACCCTCGCTGACGTATATCTCCGACGTATGGATGGGAGGCAAGCGGAGCGAGATAATCCGAAAGAAGTTGCGCTTTGTCGGGGATCTTACGAAGTGTTTCTTCTTCGTCGAATACGTCGAGCGTTGCCAAAGCCGCTGCGGCTGCAAGTGGATTTCCGCTAAAGGTGTGTCCGTGATAAAACGTCCGCGAGTCCGCATGCGACCCCAGAAAAGCTTCCCAAAGCGGGGTAGTTGCCAGTGTTGCGGAGAGCGGGAGATAACCTCCGGCCAGACCTTTTCCCAGGCAGAGCAGGTCAGGGCAGACCTGCTCCTGTTCTGAGGCGAATAGCGTTCCGGTTTTTCCCCAGCCGACGGCTACTTCGTCGGCAATGAGCAGGACGTCGAAGCGTCTAGTCAAATTGCGCAACTCCCGGTAGAACCCGTCCGGGTGGAAGACCATGCCAGCTGCAGCCTGAATCAACGGTTCAATGATGACCGCTGCCAGCTGTTGGTGGTGGGTTCCCAGCGGGGCCTCCAATTGCTGCAGGTAAAACTCACTGGCACTTTGTGGCGTGACTCCTTTGGGGAGGTGATAGCGATCGGGTATCGGAGCCCGCACGACATCAAACAGCAAAGGCCGAAACATGTTGTGGAATCGGTCAACTCCCCCTACGCTAACGCTGCCCAGAGTATCACCGTGGTAGGCTTGCTGAAATGCAAGATAACGTGTCTTTTCAGGTTTTGGGTCGGTCCGTTGCTGCCAGTATTGAAAAGCAATCTTGAGCGCGACTTCGACGGCCGCTGCCCCGTCACTGGCGAAGAACACATGCTGCAGTGCCGCCGGTGATCGTTCTACCAGTCGACGCGCCAGTCGAATGGTAGTGGGGTTTGAAGCGCCGAGTGAAGTTACGTGCGAGACCTGATCCAACTGGTCGCGAATGGCCTGGTTGATGCGGGGATGGTTGTGTCCGTGCACGTTGCACCAGAGGCTGCTGACACCGTCCAGATAAGGCTGGCCGTGGATATCAAAGAGTGTACATCCGTGTCCGCGTTCCACAATGAATGGGGTGTATTCGGCCATCTGTGTAAACGCGTGCCAGACGTGTTGCTGATCCCATTCGTGGAGTTCATCGTGTGCTGTTGTCATCGGGTCGATTTACAGACGGAATGATGGAGGCGATCGATTGTTCAAGCCGCAGCATCGCTGTGACCTTGAAACATTTCCACAAGAGCTTTGAGCCACGGTAATTTTTGAGCACGCACACAGACAATTGCAGACGGGACGTAACACCCTTGTCACTGCGATGGCAGCGCGGATTGCCGGTCAGCCTGCGTTCAGGCGACAGCATCCTTGCGCATGCAACAGGCTTTGTATTTCTTGCCGCTACCGCAATGGCAAGGATCGTTGCGGCGTGTTTGAACACCGAGATTACGGATTGGCTTCAGACGTTCCGGCTCGGCGCCGTCGTTTGTAGAATCACTCGAATTGTCGTATTGGCCCGCAGACGCGGCTTGCTTATGTTCTTCCGATCCCCCAACCCAGGTTGAACCGACGAAATCCTCGGGGAACTCTTCCATGCGGAAAATCATATCAGTGATACGTTCACCCAGGGAAAGCCACATCGTATTGAAGAACTCCATACCCTCACGCTTGTATTCGACCTTAGGGTCTTTCTGCGCATAGCCGGCGAGGCCAATCGAGCTGCGCAGATGGTCCATTGCGAGGAGATGGTCCTTCCATGCAGCGTCGACCAGATCCAGTAACAGCAGCCGTTCCATACGACGCATTTCCGGGTGGAAGCGATCTTCGATTGCGTTATCTACTTCACGTTGCAACGTGTCGCGGTCGATGGTTTGCGTGGCCGGCAGATCGAGTGGTTTGTCGAGGTTCGTGTTGAGCCAATTAGCGACCTCTTTGCGAACCGACTCTACGTCGCTGGACGAAAGCGAATCGTCCTGCGTGGCAGTACCTCGCGGGCCAAATAAACGATCCAACAGTTGGGCCGCCTCTGCCTGCAGTTCGAACGAGCGGTTTTGTGAGTGGACGCTATGCTGTAGAAGAATCTCGCGGATCTCTTCGCGTTGTTTGCTTCTGAGGTCATCGAGTTGAATCTCCCCAGATAGACGTTGCTGCGCCCAGTCGACCAGGGGTTCGCGTTCCAACCGTGCACTGCTGGTGCTGTTGGAGTATCGCATCAATCCAACCATCACCGGATATTCAGCTTCCTTGGTGTCATAGGCAGAGGTTGCCAGTTCTCGGATTTTCGCTTTGAGGGTAGTCGGTTCGAGTTCCTCAATTTGATTGAGATCAACTTCGATCCCGAACTTGCTTTTTAACCAGGCTCGCATCGTGAGCAGGCCAAAACGCTTCTCAAGAAAAACCGCTCCGTCGGACAAATCAACTTTGTCGATCGCTTCGTGTGCTTGTTTGATCAGCAGATCGGCCACGTTGTCTCGTCCGACCTTTTTCAGATCGCGGTCGCGCAGATTCAGTCCCCAACGCTGGTTCGCGGTTTTGGCGAGAGCCGTCCAGTTCCAGTCACTTTCTTCGACTTCGTAAGGAAGGTTCTCATCCAACGCATCCATTGCGTTGGATTCAGCTTTGCGTTTGGCTTCGTCAACCGCATAGTCGACAGCATCGGTGAATTCCATGTCGTGGAAACTATTTTCGTCGAACAAGGAATCATCGGACCCTGACAATGCGTGGCCGGCCCAACTGGCGAAGGATTGGGACCCGTAGTCTGGTGCCAGGAAAATATCAAGGTGCTGGTCGACTTGTTCGTGAATCGCGTCGACGATGATGTCGCGACAATTGATGCCGTCCAGAATCCGCTGCCGGTACTGGTAGACGCGTTTCCGCTGCTCGTCCATGACCTCGTCGTATTCGAGCAGGTTCTTGCGAGCGTCAAAGTGACGTTCCTCAACCTTTTTCTGTGCCTTGGCAATGCGGCGGCTTACCATGCCGCTCTCAATCGGTTGGTCTTCTTCCCAGCCCATGTTGGTGAGTATTTTCTTGACCCATTCACCGGCAAAAATCCGCATCAGGTCATCTTCCAGCGAAAGGAAGAACTGGCTGCTTCCCGGATCGCCTTGACGCCCAGTCCGTCCGCGCAATTGCAGGTCGATGCGTCTCGCCTCGTGTCGTTCTGTACCGATGACGTGCAGGCCACCGAGTTGTTTGACCTGCTCACCGGCCCCTTTCATTCCCTCGCGTTCATCGATTTCTCGAACGAGCGATTCGAATTCTTCGGGCGGGACGTCCAGGCGGGTCTCGTAGCGGTGTTCCAGTGCGGACCATGCCATGGTTTCCGCATTTCCACCAAGGATGATATCCGTTCCGCGCCCCGCCATGTTGGTTGCAATTGTGACGGCATTCAGTCGCCCGGCCTGGGCGACGATGTCAGCCTCGCGTTCGTGGAATTTGGCGTTCAAGACTTCATGCGCAATCCCACGCTGATCAAGCAGTTTTGAAATGCGTTCACTTTTCTCAATTGAAACCGTACCTACCAGAATCGGACGACCTTTGCGCTGAATCTGAACTTTGTCAGATCGCGGAATCGTGATGTTGTTGTTCTCGTTGCGGCAGCGGAAGACAAGCTCGTTATCAGTTTCAGAGATGATAGAACCGACGTAAGTCTCTTTATCGGTTCTCACTACATCCCATTTGTGGAACTCTTCAATTTCATTGGCAACTGCCAGGAACTTGTGCTTTTCGGTGCTGTAAATCTTGTCAGCGTGTTCCTTGCGCTGCAGAGGTCGGTTGGGTGGTATTTCAATCGTGTCGAGACCGTAGATCTTGGCAAACTCTTCCGCTTCCGTCATTGCGGTGCCAGTCATCCCGCAGCATTTGTTATACAGCTTGAAAAAATTCTGCAAGGTAATCGTGGCAAGCGTTTGCGTTTCTTCTTTGATT
>CAZITS010000335.1:0-6314 GCA_964542185.1 uncultured Pirellulaceae bacterium | reverse complement strand
CCAGGCGAGTGAGAATAAGGCCGCGATGAGGTTTGCCTGTTGGTAGCGCCGTGCGATCGTACCAGTCCTTGAAATGACATGTCTCGCGTTGATCGCATGATACAGATTGGCACGCGTTGCACCAAAAGCAACCGCGTGGCCTTCTTTCGCGGATTAGATATGTTTGGGCCGGACACACAGCCCTTCGAACAAAGTCGATACGCATTGAACACCAGACAAGCTGTGGTGTTACGTAATTCGCTGAATCCAGTTGAACTCGCACCAACGTTCCCGCTGACCGTGTTTGGGCTCGGCGCTGCTGGCCCGCGACAGGGTAAATGTCGTAGATCAGCCAATCACCGCTGGCTTTTCCTTTTCTGCGTACAACCGCTCGTTGCGCAATTCAATTTCGTGTCGCTTGAGCAGGTCTTGAAGTTCGTCATTCATGACGGCTTTAAGTTGTGCCCGCATCGACTTGATCCCAAACAGGCGAGACGCTTCGATCAGCGCGTCTTCGACATCGATACCGAAATGGCGCTGTACGATTGCTCGTAGTGCCGCGCGGATCTCAACCGGGGGAAGATACTCCGCTTTGCGGAGATTTATCGCGTTGACGTCTGTTCGATCGCGAATGGGTACCGCCGTCTGATCTGGCGGACTGAAGAACAAACCATCTTGCTGCACCTGGCCAAGTGCGGTGGCTTCTCCTAGTGCGGCTTCGACACAGTCGGCGATCCGTCCTCCTGCTCGTTTCTTGCCCCACAGTGTGGCCGTACGGCGTGCCACTTCGTCCTGGTGGATAGGCCCTTCAACGCGAACAATTTTTACCACCACGGCTGCCAGTTGTTGCGGTGTCACTTCATGCAGGTCTTGCGTGCTACTGATCGAGAAGTGCGCTTCTTTGTAGGGGACCGTTGTGACTTCCTCGGCATGGCCCACGGCATCGACTTCCACCTCGTCGCGTTCGATTTCACTGGTGGAGGGGACGGTGGGAGCGGCCTGCACGGCGCCCTGGTCGCGGGCGGACCAGGCGGCTTTAGCCTGCTCTAGTGATGCGGCCACCTTGCGTACCTGTTCTTGAGGGCGATGGAACCAGTCGGTGCTCCAGATACGGTGGATGACCCATCCCCGATCTTCCAGCACTTGTTGGCGAATGCGGTCCCGGTCGCGTGCCGAACGCGACGAGTGGTAACTGGCTCCGTCACATTCGATACCTAACAGGTAACGGCCCGGTTTGTCCGGGTCGACAATCGCTAGATCGACGTAGAACCCGGCGACTCCGATCTGAGATTCGACCTGGTAGCCCGCGTCTGTCAGCGCACGTGCGACCTCGATTTCAAATTCAGAATCAAAGCCACGGTCGGTAACTTCACCTGCGTCCAAGAACCCTTTCTCGGCGTACGTCAAGAACTGTTTGAGTACCGCAGCGCCCCGTGACCGACCGCGTCCGAGGTCAAGATCGTCGGCGGTGATCGAAGAAAACACCTCGCAGCGTTCTTTGGCGCGGGTGATGAGCACATTAAGGCGTCGCTCGCCCCCTTCCTTGGAGAGCGGGCCGAATGCCATCGCCATGTACCCTGAGCTATCGCGCGCGTAACCGACCGAGATGAAGATCACATCTCGTTCATCTCCTTGGATGTTCTCCAGGTTCTTTACGAAAAAAGGTTCCGCGCCAGCCGCCGCAAAAAAGGGTTCCAGATCGGGCGCCTTTCTGCGCCGTAGTTCGACTTCATACAGAATGGCGTCGCGCTGGGCTGAGGAGAATGCGCCGATGCCCAGCGATTTGTCGGGAAATTGGCGGGCGTGTTGCATCACTGCGTCGGCGACGGCACCCGCCTCGATCAGATTATTGCGGGCCGCACCGCGGGCATATTGACCATTGCGGACATGATGGAACTTCAGGCCCAGTCGGCCCCCGTCGCTACCTGGACTGGGGACCACGAACAGGCGATCTTCGTAAAACTCATGGTTCGAGACCGCGATCAACGATTCGTGACGACTGCGATAGTGCCACTGTAGCATGCGTTGCGACATGCCTTGCGCCTCGCATAGCCCCAGAATGCTCTCCAGGTCACCGGTCTGAAAGTCATCGTCGTCTTCCGCGTCGGGATCATCGTCACCGACGACGCGGCCGAAGAAATTCGTGGGTGGCATTTGCTTGTCATCGCCGACCACCACAACCTGCTTGACGCGCGCCATGGCGCCTAACGCATCGACAGGCTCCACCTGACTGGCTTCATCGATCAGCAGCAAGTCGAATTCCAACATACCCGGTTCCAGGTATTGGGCGATGGAAATCGGGCTCATCATAAATACAGGTTTGATGGCCTGAATGGCGTGCCCCGCCTTGCTGAGCAGTTTTCGCACCGGCATGTGGCGGCGTTTTTTCTTGATCTCTTTGCGAACGATACCGATTTCGCCACGATCGCTGGCCGTAGTTGGCAGGCCCTGGTAATGGATGGCGGCAACTTCGTTGCGCGTCAGGGATAGGCGTTCCTGATCGCATTCCAGGAAACGTGCCAGCAGCTGGTTGTGTGAGAGGCCATCGAATTCCGCCAGCTGCGGGTACTTGCGAAACGCTGCCCGCATGACGTCTTCGTAGTACGCGATCTGGAAATGGTCCAGGAGGCGATCGCCCGGGACGCTGCCATCGGCGATCTTGTCACCCAGTTCGCCCAACCCCAGATCGGGTAATTTGCGCCACTGCGTGTAGTACGCAATCCACTTGGTTAGCGATTCAATATCGGTTTGCCATGCCGTCAGGCGACGTTGCAATTTCGACAGCGAAACCAGGCGTGTGTCTTTCACGTCGAAGGCCGCTTTGACGTCCAGGGACAGTTGGCCAAAGAGCGCGTTGATCTCTTCCAGCATCGGCTTGAGGTCTTTGGCGATTTTTCGGATCGCGACCGTTACCGGTTCCAGGTCATCCAAGCGACCGCGCACTTCACGGAAGTGGGTTGGCAGGTTGGCCGCCTGGCATTCGTGTTCCCAGGTGGCAATACCTGTGAGGGCCTGCCAGTCCGAATCGAGGCCCCGCCACTGGTCGCCAAAGGCCTGCCGTCCCAGCTCGTCTTGTTGTTCCAGCAGCTTTCGCGCTTGTTGTCCCTCGCGCAGGGCGTCGAGAATCTGGACGCGTTCACTGACGGGTTTGGGTGGCGCCCCTGCCAGGATGCCGCGCAAGGTAGCTTGCGCTTTGCGATAGTCGCCAGAAAAGATCCGCAACCAGGACGCGCCATGCGCGGCGATGTCCCGGCGGGCCGCATCGACGTCGGTTGTCCAACCAATGTCTGCGACGGTACCCGACAGTTGTTCCGCGATCGCCGCCGCCGTGTGGCCTGCCTGAAGAAGTGTGTCGATGTCACTGCGCCGATCATTCCAGACGGAGTGGGCGATCGCCGCGGTGTCCAGTGCTGGGCAGGCGGTCAACTGTTTGCCGAACTTGGCCAGCGTCGACAGGTCCAACGGCGAAGTGACATGACCATAGTCCAACTGGGGTGCCAGGTCGTTGGCGATTTTCAGGAGGCGTTGCAACCGCTCGGTGATGTTGGCTACTTGCGTCAAAATGCGATTGCCATCGGTCGGCAGAATGGCTTCCATCATCACTCCTTGCCAAGAGTGCTGCTGGGGTACGCCGACTTCGCGCAGATGAACAATGAGATCCTGGAGCAGGTTTTCACGTTCTCGGACCTGCCCCGCATTCCACATCAACGAGTTGGCCAGGCGGAAGTCGGCAGGCGCGACCTGGTCGGCCCGGAGTCGTACCAGTTTGCCGATCGCCTGGTAGGGAGTGACCTGTGCCGGTTCAATCGCCGTGTGCATGATGGCAACATGCCGGTTGAGTTGATCACGGTGTGTGAGTAAATCCGCCATATTCGATTGGATGTTGGCGGTCCTGGGACGCCCGAGCTGGAGCGTGCGGTTGAGTTCCTCAAGAACCTCGCGCTTATTCGATTTACTACTGTGGAGTTCCAGGCACAGATCACCCAAACCAATCGTGTCGAGTCGCCGCTTGACCACCTCGAGCGCGGCCATCTTCTCGGCGACAAACAAGACACGTTTGCCCTCTTTGACGGCGGTTGCAATGAGATTGGTAATGGTCTGGGATTTACCGGTACCGGGAGGCCCTTGGAGCACTAAATTGCGACCTTGGCGCACTTCCTCGATGGCAACGGCCTGGGAACTGTCGGCATCCATGACGTGGGTCATGTCGGCGGGTTGGATGAAGTCATCGATGTTGTCGGTATCGCCACAGAGGGGCGTTTCGTTGCCAAAACCGCCTTCCAACAGCCCATGGATTAACGTGTGTTCCTGAATGGGACGATGGTCGGGCCAGCTGTCCGGTTCCAGGTCCTTGTACATCAGGAACTTTGAGAACGAATAAAACCAGAGCACCATGTCGTCCGCCAGCACTTCCCAGCGCGGCTGATCCACGACAGCTTGTTGGACTTGCTGGAAGTAGTCGTTGGCTACCAACTCGTCTTCATCGGGAACATCCGGAATCCGCAGCCCGAATTCCAGGTACATCTTTTCTTGCAACGACAAGTTGGTGTTGATGTCTTCTTCGGTCCACGACAGGGTGAACCGGGCATTGGCCGATTTCCGGTCCAGCTTGACCGGAATCAGAATCAAGGGCGCATACCTGGCGCGATCAGAAGACTCGGCTTCGAACCACTTGAGGAAACCGAGCGCCAGGTAGAGCGTATTGACGCCTTGCTCTTCCTCGAACGTCGCTGCGTCGTAGAACGTTGTCAGTAGACGTTTCTGTAGTACCTTGGACGTCAACGCGGTTTGCAGCTGGTCGTCGATGTGTCGGGCCGACACCCCCTCGTCATTGACGTCGTCATCAGGTTGCGCCAGGAACTCGCTGTCGTCGTTGTCGTCATCGTCCCCGGGCTTTGCCAGAAAACGCATCGCCTTGGTCTCGGTCACCAGATGACGAAAGACCTCTTGTGAGCGTTCGTCAACAATCTCCAATCGCGAGGAGCGGCTATTACTGCGGCTGGTATTGATGAGCCGATTACGTCCCGTCAAATCGAGCAGCTCTTTGCGCGAACGTTCGAGTCTTTCGGCAATGGCATGATCCATGACTATTTCGGCCTCGGTTTTGGTCGGGATGCAGAACGTTTCACCTGATTCACCAAACGGTCGAGATCTTTGATCTTGAAGAGTCGATAACCGTTGATCGGATTTCGATGGACCGGTATCTTGCCGCGGGCTTCCCAATTGCGCAGTGTGTTGGGGGCCACGCCGACATACGCGGCAGCGTCTTTGATGGTTAAATAGTCCGCTAACTTCGACATCAATACAGAGTCCTCAACGGAGTCGTTGTGGCGGGCAGAATTTCCCGCTTGAGGGCATCTTCAACCTTACCAAACCCCACCAAGAACGCAACGAAATCCGCGGGGAATCTGGCCGTTCTTGGCGTCCAGTGCTCATTCAGCCGGTTGTGTCAGCGGATCGGTGCCGCCGTCGTCGAACAGCACGGTTCTTTCCGGGATCCGCAGCGCCGCCAGTTTGCCTTGAAAGGTGCCATCAAAACGGTCTGACCGGCGTTCTTTCCAGCGTTTGGCGACGGCGTAGTCGACACAGTGGGCGTTGCCAAAGTCATGGGGTTTGCCCACCTTCAGAGAATAGTGCCCGAATACACAGAGGTCGTCGTCGGCGTAGTCGGGCCACCAATCGACCCGCTCCTCGTAGCGAGTCTTGCCGCTGGCCTTGAACGATTCGGCAACCCGCACTTCGATACCTGAAGTAATGACTTTGACCGGGTTCTGATTCTGGTGGGCTAGATTGCGATCGATGTTGTCCAGATCCAAGGAACGCAGCCGGTCGTTGATCTGCTGGCGATGGTCTTCGTAGAGCTCGACCACATCGGTGGCGCGGCGCGCCAGGTCGACCATGCGGGTATCCCAGGAGGCGTGCACCACCCGCAGGCCCGGGCGCTCCAGCGCCAGCGGCAGCGAACGAAAGAAGGCCAGTACCCGTTCGCGGATGCGGTCGTCGGCCAAGACGGCGGGGGTCGGGTCGTCCGCTCCGTCGAGCGCCCACGGTTCGCCAAAGAACCAGTGGTTGTCGTGTTTGCGATGTCCCAGCAGGATATTGAGGTCGTGGTTACCGAGCACGCAGTACGCCCGTTCTGTCTCGACCAGACGTTGCACCAGCTCGATCACAGCCGGGCTATCGGGTCCCCGGTCGGTCAGGTCCCCGGCAAACACCAGCCGTCGCTGTTGCGGATGGGAACCGTCCTCGGCGTAGCCCAGCCGATCGAGCAGGGCCCGCAGCGCCTCGATCTCGCCATGGACATCTCCCACGATATCGAGCGGGCCGTCGGGCAG
>CAZITS010000334.1:0-6322 GCA_964542185.1 uncultured Pirellulaceae bacterium | reverse complement strand
TAGCTCGTGCTGTGGTGGCGGCGGATCGGTTTCCACACTTGGCTACCATGGACGGGGATCAGCCGCGGTTACGGCCGGTGTCGCCTGTCAAGACAGAGGGGTTTTGTGTGTATGTTGCGAACTTGCGTTCGTATCACAAAACGGCCGAAATTGAGGCCAACCCAAGGGTTGAGCTCTGCTACCTTGATGTAGAGCACAATCAGGTACGGATTACAGGGCAGGCAGATGTTCTGTTGGACGGTGCCGTATTGCAACAGATCTGGGAAGAAAATTCCTTGTTGCGACATTACCTGGGTGAGATAGACAATCCCCAATTAATTGTCTATGTGATCAGGCCAGAGCGCGTGCGTTATATGCAGGAATGGGCATTGGAGTACCACGAAGTGCCACTCCGGTGAGTTTGCATTACCTGGCCACTGCCGCCTCGCGAGACAGGTCGGCTTGCGCTCCGTGAGTACCTGCGAAAAGCGACGGGGCACACGGAACAGTAACGTCTGCGGCGGTGAGCGTGGCAGTGATGGTCCACGGAAGCCATTTTTTTGGGGGGGCGTCCGCGAAACTTTCGCCTGGGTTTCGAGTTTATGCTGGCGTATGGTAGAACGCACACCTCGTTTTTGTATGCCCCTCTCGTGGGCTGGGCGTTGGCAGGCACTGTCACCTCTGGGGCGACACGGCTGGCAACGCGCGCGGCAGTGTCAACCGACGTTGTGTGTCCTGCCGGTTTGACCAGAAATGATCTGGGTAGAGAGAGGATCCGGACAGATCGTCCAGCAAAGGTTGTGGATTGACCGTCTCCGATTCAACAGCGCTGCGGTACGAATTGCAGGATCCCGATGTGCGGCTCATGCTGCAAGTTCGGGATGACAATGCGGCTGCATTTGAAGAGCTCGTCTTGCGCTATCAGCAGCGTTTGGTAGCGCTGCTGGGGCACATGGTGTACGGCGCCGACCTGGCAGAAGATCTCGCTCAGGAAGTGTTCTTGCGGATCTATCGGGCACGCAAGACGTACCAGCCGGCAGCGAAGTTCTCAACGTGGTGTTTCAGAATTGCACAGAATGTTGCCAGTAACGCCCTGCGGTCGAAGAACCGTCGCCGCGAGTACCACCTGGCGAAAGACGCAACGTCGGATTCTCGTATTGGAAAGATGGAAGAGTTGGCCGTTGCGCAAAGCGGCGCACAGCCGGCACGGCAGCTGGACAGCCTCGAAAAGACTGAAATGGTACGCACAGCGATTGCTGCTCTGGGGGAGAGGCAACGCATGGCGCTTTTGCTTTCCAAGTTTGAAGGACAGAGTTATGCCGAGATCGCGGAGACGATGGGGCTCTCGCTCCAGGCGACCAAGTCGCTGCTCTCGCGGGCACGTGTCAATTTGAAGTCCCTGTTGGAGCCGTATATGAACCAGGGCGACCTGCCGGCCGATGATGTGACAAATCTGTGACGGGTTATTTCGTACTAAAGCAGCGCTCAGAGTCATGGCTGGCGCCGCGTTTTGATAGGTTCGCAACGTGAGGCAGTGGGATGGCCCAGGCAGATGACAAGGTGACAGAGACCGCTGCGCACGACGAATCTCTGGTGGCTTATCTCGATGGCGAACTGGACGCCACAGAAAGAGCGCAGGTAGAGCAGCGATTAAATGAGAATGACTCTTATCGGCGGCGGTTGAGGGAGCTGCAAGGTTCCTGGGATTTGTTGGATTTGTTGCCGAGTCCCAAGCTTTCCGAATCGTTTTGCAATACGACAGTTGAAATGGCCGTTGTGATTGCAGATGAGCACATACGAGCCGACCAGTTGCGGTTACCCCGACGCCGCTGGTTGCTGGGATTGGCAGGTGCCACGTCGTGTGTCACATCAGCCCTGGCAAGCTACGCTGGAATCCGTTGGTTGGGCGGTCAGCAGGATACACGGTTGTTGCAAGACATTGTGATGATCAAGCATCTGGAGGCGTTGACTCATGGCGAAAGTGTTGCGTTTCTCAAGAGTCTTGACCAGGCGGGGCTGTTTAGTGATGAGGTACGGATCAAAGCAACGGAGACTGAGACCCTCGGGGAGCTGGCATCCAAAAATCTCCAGCAACGGCGGTTGTGGCTTGATTCCACGACTACCGCAGAGAAGCTGGAGTTGGCGAGTCTCCAACGGCGGTTCCGCAGCCTGACGGAGACCCAGCGCCAACAACTACGTGCCTTTGCTGAAACACTGTTGCTGGAACCCAGAAGTGATGCGTTGCTGGAGGTAATGGTTCGGTACAGTGATTGGTTGTCGACCGTTCCTGCGGCCCAGCGATTTGAACTGCTGGAAGAAGGGCCAGAGCAACGCGTCGCAAAGCTGAGGCGACTTATCGAAGGACGAAGATTTGATCGTTTGCGGGCGGCGAATATCAGTCCTGCCGATGTCCAAGTGGTACGTAAATGGTCACGGGGATTGATTCGCACTCGACGCGCGCAAATGATCGCCTTGATGCCCGAGACGGCCAGGCAGCATGTGGAATCATTGCCGGACGAACGCCGCCAGCTTGAATGGTTGTTTCGGTTTTATTTGCAGCCGCGTTTCGGTGTGGCCAGACGGCATCCAGCACTGCTGCCCACACGACAGGAACTGACCCAGCTGGCAGCCGATCTTTCTGTTCGAGCGGGGCGTACTCTGCGTGACGCGGGCGACTCGCGCCAACAACTCCGTTTAATTGAGCAATGGTATCGAGCGTGGGGATCGAGGACGGGATTTCCAGTCGAACGGCGGACGTTGAAGCCGGATGTGCTGGAGCGGTTCTATGACGAGGAATTGAGTCCGCGTGAGCGGGAACGCCTGGATCGGTTTCGAGGCCGGCGTTTTCGTGATCAATTGACCGACCGCTACTTCAACCGACCGGCAGGGCGCAGGGGGCGAGGGCCCAGCCCTGGTGGGGAGCGCGGTCGCAGACCTCAGCTTGAGGGAAGACGTGGGCAACGACCTTGATGCAGGTCGGCTCTTGCGCACAGGCTGGTTGAGTTCGGCTCGTATCGAGATGCCTGAGATCACATGCTAATAGTTGACGGGTTGATAAGCGCTGACGAGAGGTGGCAAATTGGTAAACAGGAAGTATGCGCGGGGTGTCAGCGGCTCAAGCAGTGTTTGTAGATTGGCTGACGCAGGCTCTGTACGCGCCATCCCGATCAGGTTGAACAGGGACCCAGGGCGTTGATACTGGACGACCTGGAACTGGTTTGTTTTGAGGTTTGCCAGTTGACTGGCGCGCTCGATAGCATCCTCGAGAAATCCAATCTTGTCGATAAGCCCATGGTCGAGTGCTTGATTGGCCGTGAAGACCTCGCCGGTGGCGATACGATCGAGTTGTTCCGGATCGTTGCGCAGCGCAGGACGCCCGCCACGCACGACAACTTTGAAACGCGAGAATAGTTCGTCCACCTGGGCCTGTAGTATGCTACGGTGCTCATCGGTCAGAGACCGTGTCATGCTCAGCATCTGTTTGCGTGGATGGCTGACGATGGCGTCATTCTGAACATCGTACCGCTTCAATAGCTGACTGAAATCGTAGTGTGGAAGAATGACTCCGATTGAGCCGGTGGTCGTTGTTGGCTCGGCAAACAGGACGTCTTCCTGGTCGCCGATTGCCATGGATACGTAATAGCCACCGCTGGTGGCCATTCCACCCATGCTGACGACCAGTGGCAGGTCTCGCTCTTCTCGTAGCTTCTTCAGGTGATGCAAGATAAAGTCGGATCCATAGACGGTGCCGCCCGGTGAATTGACACGGAGCACAATGGCTTTGACCTGTGAGTCTCGCCGGATTTGATCAATCTGTTGTTTGACGTAGCCATGGCCGTCTCCAATGATCCCGGAAATCGTCACAATTGCGACCTTAGAATTCGCCTTCGCGTTTCCTGACTGGTGGCTTTCTGTCAATCCACCCATGTTGCCAGACCAGGAGACCATCTCTGAATTTCCTGTCCAGATACTGTAAAGAAAACCAAAGAGCAGCAACCAGCAAATGGCTCCTGCCAGGCGGCTGAAAAAACCTCCTGAAGTCCGCACGATGATTGTTGGCGGTGTCGTTGTTGGTGTGTTCACAACCGTCTCCTGTGGGGCAAGCTGAGCTGTTGAAGGGACTTTGGGTCTATTCTACTCGCTCGATACGAATCGGGGGGGGCGTTGCGGGGGTGAGGGGGAATGCACTATTCCGGGGGAATGGCCTTGGTGTGAGAGTTTCTCGAGAGGTTGGGAAGCTCGCCCGCCGGGGGCGCGCACGTGTCCGCCTCGCAGTGCTCTGGTGTTGCCAAGAACAGAGCACTGCCAGTAAGCTACGCGCCGCAGTGGCTGGTTCCTGGAAAGCAGTGCCTGGTTTCTGGAAATTGGTGCTTGTTGTGCGTGATGGTCATTCCGATCGCGCCTTTGGCTCGCAGCAAGGAGAAATCGATTGTTAGTTACGGCTTCGCTTGATTGCTTTGATAGTTTGCCTTTGTCCGAGGCGCTGGGAAAATTAGTTGACTTGGAGTTCACCACGATCGAACTGGTTCTTCGTGAATCAAGTACCCAGTTAAGGCCATCTGAAGTGGCCGCTAACCTGGAACAGGCAGTTGACATCTGCCGCAAGACGCAGCGATTGAACGTTATTTCCTATAACGTTGAGATCGAAGCCGATGGCGAGCAGCACTATCAACAGTTTCAAGACATTTGTCGATTGGCCAAAGCGACCAAAGTGGTCCACGTTACCGTGCCTTCGGGTCCTACGGTGACGCCGTTTAATGAGGAAGTGGAGCGACTGCGGCAATTGGTGAAGATCGCTGAAATGGAAGGGGTCATTGTCAGCATGAAGAGCCAGATCGGCCGTTTCTCTGAAGACCCGGATACGGTCTCTGTGCTTTGCGATAACGTGGAAGGTCTGGGTTTGACTTTGGATCCCAGCCCCTACATTTGTGGACCCTATCGCGGCAAGAGCATCGATGCTCTGATGAAGTACGTGTATCACGTCCATCTGCGCGATGCGAGTCCAGATGCGTTTCAGGTCCGTGTCGGACAAGGTGAGGTGGACTACGGTCGTCTGATCAGCCAACTCCGCATCGTGGATTACCGCCGTGCTTTGTGTGTGCACATATCCAACATGGAAGACATCGACCACATGGCGGAAATGCGCAAAATGCGACGGCTTCTGGAAAGCCTGTTGTAGAACGCTGGAAACGTAGCAGACCGCGGACGACCTCGGCTCGGCAGATGCCAAGGCTTTGTCAAAGCTGCTTTCGCTGGGGGGCGTAGCGCCGGTGCTTTGGCAAGGTGGGTAGCTTGTCCCACCGCAGTCCACGTTGCTATGCGGTGCTGGACGCTCGGTCCCGCCGATTCCATAATGGTGTCGTTCGTGAACCGGCTTCTTGTCGCAACAGACGCGGAGCTGCATGTTCGCGTTGCTTTTTCACCCCCATTGCGTGCGGAGTTGCTCATGTCGCGAACGATTCAGTTGTCCCTGGCCCTGATGGTTGTGGGAACGGT
The DNA here is from genome assembly GCA_964542185.1 of uncultured Pirellulaceae bacterium. Lineage (GTDB taxonomy): Bacteria > Planctomycetota > Planctomycetia > Pirellulales > Pirellulaceae > UBA9264. The sequence goes on along the minus strand of CAZITS010000334.1, from coordinate 847 downwards.
ATTCTTTTCCGGTTGTAATACGGAAACTGAGAGTGGCGTAGAGCGTTCGGAAACCGCCGCTGCGGGGCCAGAGTCAACACCTGCGGAACCTGTCTCACCTGCCGCAGGACAGAGTGAAACCGGACAGAGTGAAACCTCGACCGCAGGGATTACCAAAGGACCGTTTGGCAAGACGACTGAAGGAGTTGAAGTGGAAATTTACACGTGCACCAATGCAAACGGGCTGGTGATGAAACTCACCAATTACGGAGCGATCGTTGTTTCACTGGAAACACCGGACCGCGACGGAAAACTGGCGAACATTACACTCGGGTTTGATGAACTGGCCGGTTATTTGCCACGGCATCCTTATTTTGGTGCAACCGTGGGACGGTTCTGCAATCGCATCGCTAAAGGCAAGTTCAGTCTCGATGGTAAGGAATACACACTGGCGACGAACAACGATCCGAATCACTTGCATGGTGGTAATGTGGGATTTGATAAGGTGGTGTGGAGCGCGACAGAACTGCAGACCGAGGACGCAGTGGGAGTCGAGTTTTCCTACCGGAGTCCGGATGGTGAAGAGGGGTATCCCGGTAATCTGGATGTTAAAGTTGTCTATTCCCTGACAAACAAGGACGAGATGGTCGTCGATTTTTCTGCGACGACCGACCAGGCGACACCAGTGAACCTGACCAACCATAATTATTGGAATTTGGCTGGTGCTGGATCTGGTGACATCCGTAGTCACGAGTTGACGATTGCCGCCGATCAATTTCTGGCAGTGGATGCGACCTTGATTCCCACTGGAGAGTTGAGTGACGTGAAAGGCACGCCGCTGGATTTTTCAGCAGCCAAAAAAATTGGC
>CAZITS010000333.1:0-6328 GCA_964542185.1 uncultured Pirellulaceae bacterium | reverse complement strand
CCTCCTGTTCGCGGGAAAGCGATGCGGAGTTGGAAAACCTGTGGATCAGTATGCCGGTATTGTCCTGCCACTCAGAGTGGAGCACTCGTACCGATCCAGAAATGCTTACACAAACAAGTCGTCCACGACCCGTCCGTGTACGTCGGTGATGCGGAAATCGCGACCGTTGTGCCGGTAAGTGAGACGCTCGTGGTCGAGTCCGAGGAGGTGCAGGATTGTGGCGTGGAAATCGTGGTGGGAAACCGGAGAGTCGACGGCATGCATTCCCAGCTCGTCGGTAGCACCATAAGTGAAACCGCTTTTGACGCCGCCACCGGCCATCCACATGGAGAACCCGTAGTGATGATGCCCACGCCCAATCTTCGCTTCACGATTGGCTTCTTCAAAAGGGGTCCGTCCGAACTCCGTGGCCCAGACGATCAGGGTTTCGTCCAACAGGCCTCTTGATTTCAGATCGGTAATCAGTCCAGCGATGCCCTGGTCAGTCTTGGCAGCGTTGGTGCGGTGGTTGTTGATCAGCCCGCCGCGGTTTCCGTGTGCGTCCCAGCGGCGTCCTTGGGAGCCATTGAATATCTCGACGAAGCGCACGCCACTCTCGACCAGTCGTCGAGCGGTGAGGCATTGCTTGCCGAACGAAGTGTCTCCGTACAAATTGCGCACACTTTTCGATTCTCGATTGAGGTCGAAGAGTTCTGGAGCGACGCCCTGCATGCGAAATGCCTTTTCGAACGAATCAATGCGTGCATCCAATTCGCCCTGGCTGGCATGTTGTTCACGATGCAATGCATTTAACCTGGTCATCAATTCCAGTTGTCGGCGCTGTTGGTTCAGAGAAACGTGTCCCGGACGTCGCAGATGGTCGAGTTGAAATCGGCCGGATTGCGTGTCGATGACGGTAGCCTGGTACGTTCCCGGCAGGAAGCCTGATCGATACATCGTGGGACCACCGGACGAGATGCCGTCTCGCAAAGCAACGAAACCAGGCATGTTGTGGTTTTCACTTCCCAAGCCGTATGTCACCCACGCACCCAGACTGGGAAAGCCTGGCCGTAAGTAGCCCGTATGCATCAGGATCTGACCCACGGAGTGAATAGACGATGCGGTGTGCATGGAGTTGATCATCGTGATGTCGTCCACGACTTTGCTTAAGTGTGGAAAGATTTCACTGACCCACATCCCAGACTGCCCGTGTTGCTTGAACGAAAAGACCGGTTGTAATACCTTCGACCTGGAATAGTCTTTTTCCGGGTTGAGGCCGTCCAATTCGTCTGCAGAGAAAAGGTCTACGGCGTTCCTTCCTGCGTACTTGTTCAGCAGGGGCTTGTGGTCGAATGTTTCCAAGTGGCTGGCGCCGCCCACCATAAACAGGAAGATGACATTCTTGGCCCGCGGCGTGACATGAGGTTGCCTGGGGGTGAGGGGCGAGCGAGCCGGACTCGCCGCGGCGTCTGCTTCAGCCAACAGTCCAGCGAGGGCAATCTGCCCGAGACCCAGTCCGCCGAGGCACGCGCGTCGATTCATCTTCCAGGTGCTGTTTTCGTCAATGAGTGACATCATCGTATCCAATCGGATCAACGGATGTATATGAACTCGTTGAGTCCCATGATAGCGTGACAGTAGTGAACCAAGACAGGTTGTCCGCTCTTGCTATCTTTATCGGGGGTCTGTTTCAGGAACTGCATTCCCAGCATCCGCTCTTCATCTGTTGGTGGTCGCGCAAAGGCAACTTCGTAAATGTGTTCCACCTGATCGCCGGCTTCTTGGCCCGCTTCCTGCTCGATCCGCTCGGCCATCGACGCGGCTCGCTGCCAGAGAAATGATGCATTGAGCATAAACAGTGCTCCTGACGGTGTCGTACTGACGGTTCGCGCCCCGATGCTCTGGAAATTGTCAGCGGCATCAAACACCCGCAATACGGGATGTGTATCGAAACGAGGTGCCATCATGTACACAGAACGACGCCAAGTTTGAGGGTTTTCCTCAAATGCATCGCCACCGGCGAGCGAGCCAACGCGAGTACTCGGTCCGTGCATTTGTTGCTTCAACGTACCGGAAACACTCAGAGCGTTGTCGCGGATGATCTCGGCTTCGAGGCGACGGGTTTGATAGTGCCAGATCCAGTGGTTGTCGCGATCGGTCTCGACCCAGCGTGCGCTGGACGCCTGGCGATACGCAGCGCTGTTGACAATCAGCCTGTGCAAGGGTTTTAGCCGCCACCCATTGCGAAGCAGTTCGCCGGCGAGCCAGTCCAGCAACTGTGGATGCGTTGGTGGCGCACCCAGGAAGCCAAAGTCGTTCGGCGTATCCACGATGCCGCGACCGAAGTGATGTTGCCAGACTCGATTGGTGATGACGCGCGCGAGGAGTTGCCCAGCGCCGTGGTCAGCGTCGGTTATCCAAAGAGCCAGGGCATAGCGAGGTTCTCGGGTGGTCGGATTCGATGTGCCGGCGAGCCAATCCTCCGAGCGGCTCTCTTCACGCATCAAGACTTCGACGAATCCGGGAGTCACTTTTCGAACGGGTCGTTTCCAACTCCCACCTGCGAGCAGGTGGGGTTCACGAATCTCCAATGGAATCTGACGGTCACTGGCACGTGGCTCTACCTTCACCTGGCTGAAGAAAACCGCGGTCAAACGGTAGTATTCTTCCGCCGTAATGGGGTCGATTTTGTGGTCATGGCAGCGGGCACATCCAATGGTCATCCCCAGAAACGCGCTGCCGGTGGTCGAGACCATATCGTCCAGCCGGTGGAACATTTTGTCATTGGGATTGTCGCTATCCTTTAGACTAGTCCCTAGCTGAGGAAATCGAGCCAGGCCGGCTGCCAGGGCTGAGTTTGTGTCGAGGCCACGTCCGGCCAGCTGCAAAGCGACGAATTCGTTGTAGGGAAGATCTTGGTTGAACGCTGTGATCACCGCGTCGCGATATTTCCAGGCGTCCGGCCGCAACTTGTTTTCCCGCACATCCGAGCCGTCGCTTTCGCCAAATCGGGCAACGTCGAGCCAGTGCCGCGCCCAGCGTTCACCGTAGTGTTCGCTTTTCAGCAACCGGTCGATCAGGTCCTGATATGCGGTGGCGGAGCGATCCGCCAGGAACTGTTTGACCGCGGCAGGGGACGGTGGCAAGCCGATCAGATCGAAATAAACGCGGCGAATTAAAGTCCGTCGATCGGCCTCGGCGGCGGGAGTCATGTTGCGTTGCTGAAGTTGCGCCAGCACGAAGCGGTCCACAGGGTTGCGGACCCAGTGCTCACTGCGTACCTGGGGCAACGCGGAACTGTTTAGTGGACGAAATGCCCAATGTTGGCGACCGGCCTGTAGATCCACGACCCGCAGATCGACCTTTCGCCCGTCGCGCGGGTCCGGAGCTCCCATCTCAATCCATTTTACGAAGTCACTAATGACGTTTTCCCCCAGTCGTTCGTCGGGTGGCATTTCCAGTGACTGGTGACGCATGGCTTGGATCAGCAGACTTTGTGCGGGTTGCCCTGGTGTGATTGCCGGGCCACTTTCGCCGCCGGCCAGAACTCCCGCCCGCGAATCCAACAGGAGTTTCCCTTTGAGCTTGTTGGCTTTGGCCGCGTCTTGTGAATGACAGCTGAGGCATTTGGTGACCAGCACAGGGCGGATTCTGGATTCGAAGAATTTAATTCCTTCGTCGTCAGTTCCGGCGGCCACTACACTGTCTGTCGCGGTGGCAAACGCCAACAGGACAATGATGCAAGCCGCAGGGAGCGCGACGCGAGCAGCTCGCCACCGAACGACGCGCACGTAAGAGCAGATTAAGGGATCCTGTCCAGCCAAACCCCTGGGATTCAGTCGTAGCAGGTTACCCGGCAAGCCGTAATCATCCACGAATCAACTCCTGCAACCGTTCTTTACCGTCACGCTCGTCATAAGTAGTGGGCTGGTCCTGTTGCGGAAGACGCTGTGATCCAATCCACATTGGTCGAGAGGTCATCATTATAGGTGAATTCGCGTGCGGTTTTGACAGTAATGAAGGCAGAGAAAAGGCAAACCGAAGAGTAAATAGTACGAATTGTTCCTTCGCTGTAACGTCAGCGAAGCCACCGCCAGACACCCTGAGGCGTGTTGGACAAGGTAGCCGCTGTCCCCATGGATCGTTGTCCAGACCCGCAGGCTCTGCAAAAAAGTGGATTGGTGGGCTTGTGCGGAGCCAGCAGTCGCGATTTTACCGGTGAAATTCTGGTGATACAAAAAGTACGCCTGTCGCTCGCGTTGGCGCTCTATCTATATCGAAGCAAACGGGTTGATACTGCTATAATGGAATCACGTATTCGAGGCAGATGCCCCCCGCTCTGCCTTACCTGCGACGGGCACTTCTGCACGCTTGCGGACCGCTATTGAAGGACGGGCAAAGTTGTTCTTCCGCTGGATTGCAATGCTGTCATCTGGTGAGGGACTTTCCAATATTGTGCCGCTGGCTGAAAAGGAAATGAACGTTTGAGAGATCCTGTGAGAATTGCAGTCCTGCTGGTATTGGGAAACGTCTGGCCGCTGCTTGCTGCCGACACGAATCTCGACTTGCCAGTCTTAGAGCAGGTTCGCGAACTGGGGCGGGCAAGGTCTCGATTTTTGAAAGAGACCAGGACCGGACCCGAGACGAATATCGCCGTTCCGAAGGCAAATTTAGCTCTCTTTCGGGAGACGATTGGTCCCGTTTTGAAACAAAAATGTATCGGGTGCCATGGGCCCAAAAAATCTGAGGGCAGACTTCGTGTCGACAAGCTGAATGCGGATTTGTTGACGGGGCCAGACGTTGATCGCTGGCGTGAGATTTACCGAGTTTTGTCCAACTCGGAGATGCCACCAAGAGACGAGCCAGCTTATGCACTGGCCGATGCGGACCGCGGCAGCATTGTCGATTGGCTCACGGACGAATTGAACAAGGCGTCTCTGATGCGACGTAACAATGCGCAGCACTCGTCTTTTCGGCGCATGACAAAGTATGAGTACGACTACGCGTTGCAGGATCTGCTCGGCTTGCCCTATCACCTGGCAGGTCGTTTGCCGCCGGAAACAGCATCCGAGGACGGCTTCAAGAACAGTTCTCAGATGCTGCAAATGTCGGCCATGCAGTTTCAGTTTTACCGTGAAATTGGTCTCAAGGCGCTCAAGCGAGCCACAGTGCACGGTGTTCGTCCTGAACCCGTTCATTACGTTATCTCGATGCAGGAAGAAATGGATAAGGCATCGTCGGGAAACAAGGCAAAGACATTCGACAAGAACGACGAAGATTATCGTAAGAACAGGACTCGGCTTCACTTGCTTCATCGAGAGACGGATCAGGGGATTCACTTCTCTGGTGGCAATGCGATACCCAAGTCAGATGCCGTTGCGGGTCACACACCCGCTGTTTCAGATGTCGTCCTGGTAATGCCACGGTCCAGTGAGTTGAAAATGAATCTCGACCGCTTCCTCCCTGATGAAGGAACCATGCGAGTTCGCATCAGGGCCGGGCGTTCTACTATGAAGGACACTGAATTTGCCAGCTTGCGTTTGGTGTTCAGTGCGCATACCAGCAACGACGCTCGTTTTTCTGAGGTAATCAGTCAACGAGATATTCCTGTGACGGAAGCCTTCGATCAATCGCAATTCATCCACTTTGATATACCGCTGAGTGACATTCAACGAAACCCATTCCGCAAGCTGGAAACAACATTTCCCAGACGCGATGAGTTTCTGCACATCCGTAATGTTTCCAATGCAAAGAATCAGGAAGAAGAGCCACTGAGTGTGCTGGTTGACTACATCGAAATCATCGCTCCATTTTATGAGCAATGGCCACCGAAGACTCACACGCGGATTTTTTTTGAGAGCGAGAACACGGGCGACGAGGAAGTATATGGACGCGAAGTGCTGGCTAAATTCGCCAGCCGTGCCTGGCGTCGCGCCATCACGGCAGAGGAGGTAGACCGATTGATGGTCCTCTTTGCCAGATATCGTCCCGAATTTGCCAGCTTCGAAGAGGCTATGTTGGAAGTGCTGGCAACGGTACTCGCCGCGCCAGAGTTTCTTTACCTGACTCAAAAAGTACCCGCTGACCATTTGGACGCTGCAGTAACAATCCGTGATGTGGAATTGGCCAGTCGGCTCTCGTTTTTTCTATGGTCCAGTATTCCTGACGACGAACTTCTAGGGCTCGCTGCCCAAGAAAAGCTCAAAGAGCCAGAGATATTGGCTGCCCAAGTCAAACGCATGCTGGCAGATCCTCGTTCCCGTCGGTTCTCTGAGAACTTCGTTCAGCAATGGCTGGGCTTGGATGCCCTGAACAGTGTGACGCATATCACGGACAAGGCATTAAGAGC
>CAZITS010000332.1:0-6328 GCA_964542185.1 uncultured Pirellulaceae bacterium | reverse complement strand
ACCGTGAGTCGATCAAATTCGATCATCACCCCGTCTGCAAGTGTGATATTCCGTCCCTGGTACTGTTTGACCCAGTTCAATTCGTGATGCTCGTCATCCAGCCTGGAATCCAGATCGCTTTCACCGTAGCTGTCCGCGAGTGGGTCCACGTAGTCCGAGGGATCGATTGTGAAGAAAACAAAGCCAGCTGCTACCGTTTGCTTGACATCGGATGTCGTCTTTAGATGATCCGCGTCGGCGCTCCAACGGTCTGGAAAACGTTCTTTTTCCAGAACCGCTTGTACATCACCAATGACCATTTCTGGTGATCGTGCGGTACGCTGCATTTCACGAATTGACTGTTGGGCAAAGATGGGCTGGATCCCATGCCCACTCAATTTCCAGGCGGCGAGGTGGCCGGGAGTTGCCAGACCCAAGCGATCACCAAAGCCGAAGCTAGGAGCTAATCCCAGGGGTTCTGGAGGTCGTACACCGAGAGGCCTTTCCATACCACGATTTCTTTGCTGTGAGTTCAAGGCAACAAAAAATGACGAGAGCGTATTGCTCAAGAGTGTACGTGTATGGCGGAAGACGTGACACCCACAGGGTTGTAACTTGTACTGGCCAAGTTGCAAGCCGCCAGGTACTGGAGATGGAGTATCTGCGGTCGTAGTTAGACGGCAGATTGCATGACGGTTGTGGTGCTATCGAGTGCTTCACGCACGCTCAAACGGAAAGGCCAGCACTTCATCGATTCTGGTGGAGTTGCTTGCCAGCATGACTAGCCGATCGAATCCGAGGGCGACGCCACAGCTATCAGGAAGCCCGTGATCCATCGCTTGCAAGAGCAGATTTTCTTCCGGGAGTATGGGGTTGCCATCTGACTTGCGAAGCAGGTTGGTAGTGCGAATTCGCTTACGTAATTCGACGGGGTCACACAGCTCATGGTAGCCATTGGCGAGTTCGATTCCCTTGAGATAGAGCTCAAATCGTACGGCGACTGGTGGATCATCCGGCCGCAACCGTGCTAAGGCAGATTGTCCGGCCGGATAGTCAAAAAGAATCGTGGGACGGGTTTGGCCAAGTTGAGGTTCGACAAATTCGGTCAGCAGCAAATTTAACCATTCATCACGATCTTCACCCAGGGATTCAGGAATTTCTAATTTCCGTTCCGTGGCCACCTGGCATAGTTGCAGCAAGTTCGCAGTATGCGGGTCCAGTCCCACATGTTTACGAAAGGCATCTCGGTAACTGATTCGTTCAGCGGGCTCTTGGCCGAGCGTAATTTCGACCAGTTCTGACAACGTGCTCATAGCCTGATTCGGCGTATCATCAGTTCGATACCACTCCACAATGGTAAACTCAGGGTTGTGGAGCGGCCCGCGTTCACCGGACCGGAACGCTTTAGCAACTTGATAGATCGCAGTGGCTCCAGCCGACAGTAGCCGTTTCATGCTGAATTCGGGCGAGGTTTGCAACCATCGCGTCGGTGCGCCGGGAGTGGGCATTTCAACCATCAGTGGATCGATATAGCGATCCACAACAGTATCGACAGAGAGCAGGGGGGTTTCCACTTCCAGAAATTCGCGCTTCTCGAAGAAGCAACGCAACATTCTTAGCAGCTGCGCCCGCAGTCGAAGAAGTTCCCAGGTGGCAGTCGGCTGGAAGAGAGGCTGATTGTGTTCAGGCATGGCGCAACTTCTGGCAAACGACGAACTGGAGGGTAACCAGGATTCCTTTACTTGTTATGTCAGGGAAATGCCATGTTATTGTGGTGTCGCGTGGCCAACGGCGTTTGGATTTGGAGCAAGTGCCCACGAAGATTGCGGCGGACAGTGCGGTCGCAGTGCCTGGAAACCGTGCCGGAATTTCTCGAGTTCAAGATTGTCTTGGCGGAAAATAGCTTCAGCGATTGCGCGATTTTGCAATCCGGTTGATCGATGCTACCTGTTTGCCTGGCAGTTGTCTGCTTGGAGTTTGTGTGTTCTCAGAATTTAGCGGGGAGATTCGTCGAAGTAGCCTGCCGGAATACCAACGAATGGATTGTGCTGTTTTTCAGCTTCAACCGTGGTTGGCTCTCCATGACCGGGTAACACAATGCTATCACCGGGAAGTCGAAACAACCGGGTTTGAATGGCAGTTTTTAATGCTTCGAAATTGCCATCGGCAAAATCGGTGCGACCAATGCTGCGTTGAAACAGAACGTCACCCCCGAAAATTACGTAAGGTGAGGATTTCCAGAGAAAAACGATGTGTCCAGGTGAATGTCCAGGTGTTTCGAGAACTTCCAATTCAAATCCGGCAGCCACATAGGTTTCTCCATCTTCAACCACGTGATCTGCGGGCGGGCTGGTAATTGGAAATCCATAGTCCTGGGAGAGATTCAAGCTGGCGTCGGTCAGTTTGTCTGCATCTTTAGCGCCGATGATGAGCGGGCAATTTGGCCAAATTTGCTTGATCCCCGAGTTTCCTGCGATGTGGTCTGCATGGCCGTGCGTATTGAGAATGGCCGCCGGTGTTAATTTGCGTTCGCTGAGACGTTCAACGATGCGGTGGACGTCAAATCCGGGATCCACGACCAGACAGTCATCACGTCCGGACAGTTGAGCAAGATAGGCATGTACGGCGAACATATCAGAGACGATTGTTTCAAGAATAAGTTCTGGATTCTGCACTAGATGGACTCCTCACGTAATCACAAAATGAGTAGGCTACGCTGACGTTACCGGTCGTTTGGGCTGTATTTGCTGGGTTTTAAGCAATCGAGACTACCTTTCAGAGGAGAGTGATTCTTTACTCTCCGGCTGGGCGATACAAACCAGGATCGCTGGTCCTTGTTGCTATTAATGACTTTCGAGTGAACCGTCAATCGGCCGGTGTTCGATCAGTGACGCGAAATGTTGAAGTGAAGGTGGGTTGATGCAGGGAGAACGGCAGATGAGAGTTGATCCTCGTCGACGCGAGTTTTTGTCCAGCGCGATTACAACCGGATTGTGTGTTGTACCTGCAATTGGATTTGCGGATCCACCGGAGAAAAAGTTGCGGGAACCGGTGTTGCGGGTGTCGAAGGCCAAATTGGGCGCCGGCAAGAAACAGGTTCCATCGCATCCGTTGGACCCGGCATTAGAGATGGCCGCGAGCCGGTTGGCCTATTTCCGTGAGCATGTGCGGGATTACACCTGTGTCATGGTGAAACGCGAACAATTGGATGGCAAGCCCGCGGAACGCGAATACATGTTTGCCAAAGTACGTTCGCGCCGCGTTGAAAACGGACGCATTGTGGTTCCCTTCAGCATTTATCTCTACTCGCTCAAGCCAAAAGAGGCCGTTGGTAGAGAAGTGATCTACGTTGAGGGTAGAAATGCCGGGAAACTTGTCGCACACGAGGCACCCAACACGCTGGTCTACAAAACGGTCGGGTCGGTTTGGCTTGATCCCGACGGGCCCATCGCGATGCGTGGACAACGCTATGGGATCACGCATGCGGGTATGGAAAATCTGTTGATCAAGTTGTTGGAAAGAGGCAACCGTGATCGAAAACGCGGTCCTTGTGAGGTCAAGAATACTGTTGCAAAGATCAATAAACGTGAATGTGATGTGATTCAAATTCGGCACCCTGAGCGCGACAAGAATCACGATTTCTATTTGGCAAGAATCTTCATGGATCGGGAAACCCAGCTCCCTATCCGTTACGCTTCCTACCAGTGGCCGACATCGTCCAGATCTAAAATTGGACCGGTTATTGAGGAATATACTTATCTGGATCTCAAGCTCAATGTGGGCCTCACGGACGCGGATTTCAATCATCGAAATCCGAAATATCTATTTGTCCGCAAAGCGGCTCGCAAGATTGCCAAGAAAAAAGCGGCGTCTGCAGGCAAAAAGAAACGGTAGCGTTTGAGGTCGCCTTCGTACGCTGGCAGCTGCGAATGCATTTTCGCGCTGCTTACGATATACGGATCGACTCAGCTACGGGGTGCCGGTGGTCTACGGTTGAAGTCGTGTTACGGTCCACCCCGCCGCCGATTTTTCGTAGAGAATTCGCTCGTGGAGTCGGGCGGGCCGGCTGGCCCAGAATTCGATGCGATCGGGGACCAGGCGATACCCAAACCAGTGGTCTGGACGGGTGATTGCCTGATCGGAGAATTCCTGCTGGAATACCTCAAACTGCCGTTTCAGTTCGGTTTCATTCCGCAACGGTTGAGATTGCTGCGATGCCCAGGCAGCAATTTGACTTTCACGGGGTCGCGTGGACCAATAGAGGTCGCTTTGGCTGGAGTCCACGGGTTCTACCCGACCCTCGATGCGCACCTGAAGCCCTGCCGGATCCCAGTAAAAACAGAGAGCCGCCTGTGGGTTCGCTGCTAATTCCTGTCCTTTACGGCTTTGTGAATTGGTATAGAAAATCGGACCACCAGCGTCATGGCCTCGCATCAGTACGATGCGAACACTGGGTCTTCCCTCTGCCGAGACAGTCGCGAGTGCCATCGCAGTTGGTTCTTTTAATCCCAGCTTCTGCGCATCTTCGATAATCTGATCAATTCGTTTGATTGCTGCGAGGTAGACAGGATCGTCTCCCATTCTCTTGTTCCCTTTCCGTTTGCAATCCGGACATCCGTGGTAATTTTCTGACCGCTGGCACGGATGTGAACCTGTGCGGATGGCAACAGTCACACCGTACAGATCGCCTAGTGCTTACAGCTTGTGACAAACTACCGCCTTTGACAAGGCTGTATCAGTTCTACGGGTAACCGGGCCTGGGAGAGAACTTGGCAAACGGTGAGGTCTGGATCGTCGACAAATCTCTTAGAGGTGTTTTGTGCCAGAGGCGAAATTGTAGCCTGCGTTGAGATCGAGGGAGTTGCCTGTCATGCAGTGGCGAATTGATCGGAGCTGGATTCTGTTGGCGGTTGCATGGACGTGTTGCGTACCGTTGACGGTTACTGGCCAGCAGCTACCCGTGGCTGCCAGTCCCGCAGAAGATGCGGACCAACCCTCCGCGTCTGCAGAGGAAGCGAAAAGGCCACAGCGCGCGGTTCGAAACGATTGTCCCTCATTGGAGGAACTGGGCTACCGCCGTAAACCCCTCACAGATATTTCCTTGGATATTCGTTTGAGCTCGGAGGCTCGTCCCGCGGATTGTTCCGCGGATCTGTTTGCTACCGATGTCCAAGGAGGGCAGCAGGTAGTGGACAGAGGTGAACTGGTTTTTTATTGGGCCGCCAACGAATTGTCATACCGGCCGTTGTACTTCGAAGACCCGCTGCTGGAACGTTATGGACAGGTCGGGCTGGGGAAGTTGCAACCCGCAGTTTCTGGGGTTCGTTTCCTGGGTACCATCCCCATGTTGCCCTACAAGATGGTTTTGGATCCCCCCTTGTCCCGTGTTTATCCGCTGGGACACTATCGACCCGGCAGTGCGGTCCCGGAATTGCGTTACGGGGTGCCGTGGAAATGGAATGCGGCCCTCGTGGAAGTAGGAACCTGGGCTGGTCTGATGTTATTGCTGCCGTAATGGGATCGGGAACCGCTCTAACGGACCAGGATTCGAAACGGCGATAACGCGGCATTTGCGCATGTCTTAAGGTGCAATGGCTGGCTGCGTTCTTACTGACCATGCTTGCTACACCAGTGGCTGGTATTCGTCTTTACCGGTTAGAGCGGTCGTGCCGATTGAACCAGCTTGTTTGGTGTTGCGGGATCATCTGATCCGAACAAATAAGAACAGGAGTTCTTGTTGCTCTAGTTTTACGTGTGTGCCATGCCCCGACTGCTACGAATCGATGCAATAGTTCAGACCTTATTGACGGGTCTGGTGTTGTGGACCTGTGTGTCACTGGGAGGCTGTCGCTCGTCAGAGAAGCTCTCTGAGCCGGTCAGTTCGCTGTCTCCTGTGGTCCAGGATATCGAATATCCAGATGTCGAACTTGGCGCTGCTTCTCTGTTTGACGTAGAAGCACTCCAAGAACCGCCGTCTGCCCGGCGGCCACAGGATTCTGAGAAGTGGCCCATGACGCTGGATGAGGCAATCCGCATTGCCCTCAAGAACAGCCAGGTAGTGCGAGACTCTGGTGGGCGTGTTGTGTCAGCGCCGCAGGGAGCGGTTACTGTCTTCGATCCGGCGATTCAGGAAGCAGACCCGCGGTCTGGTGTCGAGGCGGCTTTGAGCGCGTTTGATGCGCAATTTTCTTCAAACGTCATTGGTGAGCAAACCGACCGTTCTTTCAATAACGTCTTTTTTGGTGGTGGTCAGGCAGGCGTGACGACCACAGTGGCTGATGTTCAGACAGGGATCAGCAAGCAAACGGCCACGGGTACCCAATTCAGTGTGTCGAATGCAACGAATTAC
>CAZITS010000331.1:0-6333 GCA_964542185.1 uncultured Pirellulaceae bacterium | reverse complement strand
CGGTCAGCTGGAGCAAGTCCGAAACTCAGGGAATCACGCGTCAAGCTCTGCCGTACTCAGGCTACAACCCTCCAAGACCGACCACACATAAACTCTTTCTGTTGTACGACTTAATCCAAACACCAACAATTGCCGATGCGTCTCAGCTACGACTCCCGTCGGCCGCCACCCACCAACCAATGGTGCAAAGCGATGGAAAACAGTCTGGCTTCTTCCTTGATAGGCTGTTGAAAATTAGGCGTCTACTGATACATTGAGGGGCTAAGTTGTTTGCTTGTGCACGCTGGCGGAACTGTAGCTGGACACGGAAGTAATGTCCCGCTAGAGCAAGTGCACAGGTAGGGATAGCCGTAAGACCCAAACGAAGGAGATTTGGCGCATCAATGCAGAAACCGCCTGCATGAGGCTTGCCCCAAAGGACCCACGGTAGCACATGACGATCACGAAAGAACGTAAACAGGAGCTGATTCAGGAACACAAGCTGGGCGATAACGATACGGGATCGCCGGAAGTTCAAATCGCAATCCTGACCACCCGAATCAACAACCTGACGGATCACATGCGAGAACACCGTAGGGATTTCGCAACTCGACGAGGCCTGTTGGCGATGGTCAGCCGGCGACGCCGGTTGCTGGACTATCTCCGCCGGCGGGATCCACAGCGGTATCTCGATATCATCGGTCGACTGGGGATTCGCAAGTAGTCTGAACGGACGACGACCCAATTTCGACTCCAGGCGAAAGCGAAAGCACGGCAGCCGCGTGCCAGTAACGCAAGGCCAATGCCGCGGCGAGTTGGCGCACAACCGAGTTGGCGCACAACAAGGCTCTGTGCAGCGCTGCAGCGATCATCGGTGCCGCTTTTACTGTGGTGGAAAACCCTCATCAAATTGTAGGATGACGCAGTACTCGAGGGTGACGCCGGGGGGCCAAGATAGTGTCACGCCAGATTGGATGGAAAAGACGCGATTGTGAAGGATTAAAAGTTTGCTTGTGTTGATTCAGGTGTTGTATTGCCGGCAGATGTAATTGTGTTGGAAATAATTGTGTTGGAAGAAGTGAACGAAATCGAGAAAGTGAAGGTACAGAAGTGAAGGTACGAGTAGAAAAGCAAATCGGAAATAGTGTGCTGTCCTTCGAGACAGGACAATTGGCAAAACAAGCAGGCGCGGCAATTCTCGCCCAATATGGTGAGACCGTCGTCCTCAATGCAGTGACGAGCGGCGCACCTCGTCTGGGAATCGATTTCTTCCCACTGACTTGTGATTATCGCGAGCGTTATGCCGCAGCAGGCAAGTTCCCAGGTGGGTTTCTGAAACGAGAAAGCCGACCCTCTACAAAAGAAACATTGACGTCGCGACTCATCGATAGACCTATTCGCCCATTGTTCCCCAAGGGCTACAACGACGAGGTACAGTGCCAGGCCATTGTCGTGTCTAGCGACCGACAAAATGATAGCGACGTACTCGCGATGAACGGGGTCGCGGCCAGTCTCCATATTTCACCGCTGCCCTTTGCAGGTCCTATCGCATCCGTGCGGGTTGGCCGAGTAAATGGCGAGTTCATCGCCTTCCCGACAGTGACTGATCTGGAAGAAAGCGACTTGGACTTGATTGTTTCCGGGTCAGACGAATCAGTGGCGATGATCGAAGGATTCGCCAAAGAAATGCCCGAAAACGAAATGGCAGATGCAATTGCATTCGCCCATACAGTGATCCGGGACGTCATTTCTCTACAACGTGAACTCTTCGAAAAAGTGCAACCCAAGAAGGACGAGTTTGTCGCCCCTGAAGATGATGGCGTAGATGCCCGTCTGCAAGCTGGCTACTTTGATGAACTGCGACTGGCAAAACAGACCAGTGGCAAACAAGACCGAGCTGACGCGGTCGCCGCTCTCAAAAAACGTGCCCAGGACGACCTTATTCCGGACCCGGGCGCCGGCGATGCCATTGATGCGAAGCGTTTTGGTGCTGGCTGGCACGACCTTGAAGAAAAGGTCGTCCGCGATCTTATTCTGGCTGGCACGCGGCCCGACGGACGTGATGGCTCAACGTTACGTGACATTGAGTGCCACGTCGATATTCTACCGCGCACGCATGGATCGGCTGTTTTTCAACGAGGGGAAACACAGTCACTGGTAACCATCACACTGGGAACCGGCCGCGACGAACAACGTGTGGAAGGCCTGGTCGAAGAGTATTCGAAGAAATTCATGCTGGACTACAACTTTCCGCCATTTTCTGTCGGCGAATGTCGACCAATTCGCGGACCAGGACGGCGTGAAATAGGACACGGAGCACTGGCCGAACGCAGCGTCAAACCCGTGGTACCTGACCCTGACGATTTCCCTTACACGATCCGCGTCATTTCAGACATCCTCGAATCTAACGGGTCGTCGTCGATGGCTTCCGTGTGCGGAGCGACACTGGGCTTGATGGCCGCGGGTGTTCCCATCACCAATCCGGTTGCTGGCATATCCGTTGGCATGGTCAAAGAATCGGATGACAAGTGGACTTTGCTGACCGACATTCTGGGCGACGAAGATCACTTCGGCGATATGGACTTCAAGATTGCCGGAACGCAAAACGGCATCACAGGCATTCAATTAGATCTGAAAATTACCGGCATTAGTCAGGAGATCATCCTGGCTACACTAAGCCAATCGAGGCAGGCCAGGATCGAGATTTTGAGATCGATGCTCAGTGCGATTTCACGGCCAAGAGAAGATACTTCCCCACACGCGCCTCGCATTCTGAGGACGAAGATTCATCCCGATAAGATCGGGATGTTGATCGGCCCCGGTGGCAAGAATATTCGCGGTATCCAGGAAACAACCGGCGCGGTAATCGACGTCGAAGAGGATGGTACCGTCACCGTCGCTAGTGCCAACCAGGCATGGGCAGATGAAGCTTTGAAACAGATTGAAGCTTCGACAGCTTCCGTCCAGGTAGGCAAGGTCTACGACGGCCGTGTCACTAGCATCAAAGATTTTGGTGCCTTTGTTGAAATCCTGCCTGGTCGCGATGGACTGTGCCACATCAGTGAGCTTTCCACTGGATTCGTCGACAATGTAAACGACTTCTGCAAGATGGGCGACGAAATGCCCGTTATGGTGATTGCGGTTGATGAACACGATCGGGTCAAACTCAGTCGTCGCAGAGCGTTAGAAGAACGTGGCCTCGAAGATGAATTGGCGGCTGCCGTCCAGAGCAAGGAGGGTGGTAGCGAAGAAGGCGATTCGGACAGCGGTGGCGGCGAAGAGGATAGAGATCGCCCACCCCGTCGACGAGGTCGTGGTGGCGGTGGTCGCGGACGTGGACGCCGCGAACAACGCGATTAGCTCGGCTCTGCGCCGTGCACCAACTTCCCTGCGTGGGCAAGACAGGCACTGGAAAGGCCTGAACCTTGCCAGGGTGGCAGGACCGTCGCTGCAGCGCAATACCCGTTCACAGGTAGAGTCGTCCCCGCGGCGGCTCTACCTTTTTTTGAACGGCCCCTGCTAGCCCCGAGGGTAGTCCCGCGGCAGCCTATCGTACGCCGACAGCGCCTGCAGCCGGGCGAACAGATCTAATGTGGATTGCCTGTATGGGCCTTGCAGGAGCCGGTCATCTCGGTAGAACAGGGGAAGCGTACAGGTCTTCGTAGATCTGTAATGTTGTCGCCAATCAAGTCATCTCGGTGAAACCGGCCACGCCCTACTCACGATCTGGCCGGTCCACCTAGCTGCCGGACCTTCTCGTCAGACCCTACCAGACTGATGTCCGACGACCAGCAATCGTTCGCCGAAACCCAGATCCAACAACTGCGCGAGCACTATAACGAGCTGGCAGCTTTGGCGGGTTCGCTAGCCCACGAGATCAAGAATCCACTGTCCGTGATTCGCATGAACGCTGATCTGCTCGGTGAAGACGTCGCCGACTCAGACAGCCCCCAAAGTCGCCGCTTTCTCGACAAACTCGACATTGTCCAGGAACAATGTGAGCGGCTAGAAAACCTGCTCAATGACTTCCTTCAATTTGCAAGACTACGCGGCCTGGACTTGCGCCCAGGCAGCCTCAATCGCCAGGTGGAAAAAGTACTCGACTTGTTCGAAGCACAGGCCGACCAGGAATCAGTCCGAATCACGCGCTACCTCGACCCTGACTTGCCCGCAATTCGCCTGGAAGAAAAAACTCTGCAAGCCGCTTTGGTCAACCTTACCAAGAATGCGTTTGAGGCCATGCCCACTGGCGGTGAGCTGGTAGCCCGCACCTATTCAACGCGTACCGGAGTCGCACTCGATCTCATTGACTCCGGTTGTGGCATGGATCAGGCCACGGCACTGAAGATGTTCAACGCCTTCTATTCGACGAAAGACGGGGGCTCAGGCCTTGGGCTGCCGACAACGCGAAAAATCATCGAGGCTCACGACGCGTTGATTCAAGTGCAGAGCGAAATGGGAACGGGGACCAAGTTCACCCTCGAATTCCCTCGCTTCGCACGCATCACGGAATGATGCCCCTCATCGCGATGTTCAAGTTTCCATGGACGCGTGTTCCGATGTCAAATCAAACCCGTCAATGAAAGTTGCAAGCGAGCGACTTCGACATGGGGACTGTAGCTTCCGAACTGCCTTTGATTCGATCTGTCGCACGCGCTCCCGTGTTACAGAAAAGATCTCGCCGACTTCTTCCAGCGTATACGTATAACCGTCCGCCAGACCATACCGCAGTTTAATGATCTCGCGTTCACGATAATTCAAAGTCTCCATTGCTTGCGCTATTCGCTGCTTTAACGCTTGTTGGTTGGTGTCATAAAGCGGATCATCATCACGGTAATCCTCGAGGAATTCACCGAAGTAGCTATCGTCATGATCACCCACAGGCTGATCCAAAGAAAGTGGTTGACGCGACATTCGGAGAATGCACCGAGTGTCGTCAATTGAAAGACCCGCACGCTCTGCGGTCTCTTCGGCAGTTGGCTCCCGGCCCAGCTCCTGTACAAGATCACGAGTCACGTTGCGCACTTTGCTCATCGTATCAATCATATGTACAGGTACACGAATCGTTCGGCTCTGATCTGCAATAGCACGCGTGATCGCCTGGCGAATCCACCAGGTTGCATACGTCGAGAACTTATAGCCTCGGGCGTGTTCAAATTTGTCCACAGCTCGCATCAAACCTGTGTTTCCCTCCTGGATCAGATCAAGAAAACTGAGCCCTCGATTTCGATACTTCTTGGCTATCGATACGACCAATCGCAGGTTGCCTGCGGACAATACACGTTTGGCTTCGTCATACTCACGGCGGTAAATTTCGGATCGTTCAATACGACGAGACAAAGTCGCGTGGCTCTCAAAACTGATACGCATCAAGTAATGAAGCTCCCCACGCAATTCATCTTCTGTCCGTCCCATCGAGCGACCATGCACACGTGATTCCGCGAGCAGAGTCATCAATGTCTTCATGCGATGACCGATCTGGCATAACTTTTCGTACATCGGTTGAAGCCGTGTGGTTCGCAAATTGAGCTCTTCAATCAATCGCACAGCCTTATTGCGACGACAGACAAGTCTTGCCCATGCTTCGCGGCGTACCACCTTGGTCTGGTTTCGGTTGATCGCCAGATGGAAATCGCGATAGTTTTGACGCAATAGATGCCGCAGCGTGATCAAGTTAGGTACCAGGCGTTTCATAATCTTCTTTTTTTCGCTGGTATTGGTCACTGAGACTTCAATCGTCCGATCTAATCGTAGTTTTCCATCGCGCACTTGCTCGAGGGCCTTAACCGCGCCCTCAAGTACGTAGTCTGTTGCCAGGATTGACTGCCGGTACTTCGTGCGAGATTCCTCGATGTCCTGAGCTGCCTTTAGCTCTTCCGCTCGATTGAGCATCGGGATCTCACCCATCTGCATCAGATACATGCGAACCGGGTCATCGGTATTGTCCGACGTCGATCTGCCGTTGAGCGACGCAGCTTTGCCAGTTGTTTTTGCACGCGACGACGGGCGGGAACCATTTTGAGCTGCTTTACCGGCGCTGGCACCATTCGTACCCACGGTCTTGCCATTTGAAGAAGTCGAACGCCTGCCAAACTGGGCACGACCCTGTGAGCCATTGGACGTCGAACGAAAACCGATGTGGATGCGTTTGGTCAAGGTGCTGTTCTCCTACAAAGTGCAGACGGTACCGGTGCAGCGGTAACAGGAACGTCTATCACTTTGAGCAGCTACGATGCCAAAACCGCAGACAGACCGAACTGCAACCTGTAAAAGGTTCTACAGAAACACCTTACGTCATTCGCCCTGAATAACCTGCCCTCTTGCCTGATGTCGACGAACCGCAACAGTGTTGAT
>CAZITS010000330.1:0-6334 GCA_964542185.1 uncultured Pirellulaceae bacterium | reverse complement strand
CATCGTCGACCGGTTCCAACGAGCGGATCTCGGTCGCCAGACCCGCATCGGGACACCGCCTGTCGTACCGATTCAGCCAAATGGCACGGATGCCCAGCCCGGTGGCTCCAAGAATGTCAGAAGACCAGGAGTCACCGATCATCACCGCCTGGTCAGGTGTTCCATCCAATCGCGACAACGCCACCTGGAAGACTTGCGCAGCCGGTTTAGCCACGCCCACCTCTGCCGAAACGACCAGCTCGTCAATAAATGGTGCGACACCGATGGCAGCAATCTTTTTGACTTGTTCGGACATGATGTGATTGGTCACGATGCCGATCGGGCGCGCTACCTTTACCCGTCTTAAGACTTCGACGGCCCCGGGAACGGGCCGGTATGCCGCGTCATAGGCGTCGCGATAGCAGCGGGCCGCGGCCTGTGATTCGGCATCGGTTGCGGTGGTGTGCGCGCTGGACAAGAGCACGCGGAATCGTTCGACGCGTGATTCATCGATCGAGATCAAACCGTCAAGGACTTTCTCGTGCCACTGTTCCAGCAGCGCGCCGTAGGCGGCCTCGAGTTCCTCGATCGCCCCACAGATGCGTCCCGCATACGCTTTTTGAACCGCCAGCAAGCCAGCGCGACTGCAATACTGCTGGTCAAACAGGGTATCGTCGAGATCAAACAGAACGACGCGCATGATTCCACCTGCGATACAACACCAAAAGTTTTCTTCCGTGATTCAAATTCTGACTCAATGCATTTGAGAACGTAACGGCTCCACTAATTCTTATCCACCGCCGCCTTGAGCGTTGCCGGGGAAAGTCTGGCCTCTTCCATCCACAAGCTGACGTGTCCATTGGGAGGCACAGGCCTGGCGTAATAGTCGGGATGGGGCCCGAAGTAGGTAGTTTTGTTTCTGAAGTGCGTATAGCGCAGGAAATTGATAACTGAGATAGTCACCTTCCCGGTCTTGAACTCAGGCAGGATGTCATCGAATACATACGCGCCACGGACGCCCGAGTAACGAAAAAAACCGCCATCTATCTCGGTGAGCAGTTTCCCGTTGACGTAAATTGCAAATCCTTCGCCCGAGCGATCACAACCTGCGCCACCGAGTATCAAGCGATATACATGGCCTTCTTTGAGTGGCGGAATTTCAAAAGTCTTTCGCATCAGGAGCACTTCCTGCTCCCATAACGTCGCCGGTATCTCGCAGCAACCGCAGAGCGGTCCGTTGCAACGAGGGCGCCGCCTGTCGAGCTTGCCACCCATCTGGCCGAAAGGAGCTCTGCCCGATTTCCAACCGGCCTGGACCGGATCAAACTCGCGAGCGAACCAGTTTTCCATCCCCTGCGGGAACGTAATCTCACGGTAACGGTTACTCTTCTCATACTCCTGCTTCTCTGGCGGATTGAAACTAAAGTACGACCAGCTCGCATTGCGCATCTGGGGGCCAAAGGGCTGCCAGTCGTATCCCGGAACCCCGGCCATATCGTAGTAGTCCATGAGAGTGTCGAGATCACTACGGATGTCGAGAAGCATTTTCGCTGGCTTTGCGCCGGTCACGATTCGCCTGAGGGAACTACGGCTATCAGGGGCGAAGGCGGAATCAAGAAACCCTGGGACCATCTCACCCATAATGATCGGTCGCAGAGCCCGTCCCATCTCTCGATAGTACTGAGGCGCGTAATGCGGGCCTCGCTTGTTGAAGTTACCCGTTACCGCATCTGAATAGATGTTCGCAACATTCGGGCTCTGCTGCGGCCTGGCCGGGATCGTCAACTCCTCTGCTTTGCCGCCGAGCAGTCTCACCATGGCGCGTCCGAGCGCATCACCCGTGAGGACATAAGTCTCCGCGTTATGGTTGTAGTGATATCCTGTGTTCGTGGGAGATTCTCCCCGGGACCGCCAGAAACTGCGCGTATCCACGCTGGCCACGGTGCCGGTAAATTCGGGATGCTGACGCGGATTACCGACAGCCATCTGGGCCTCCCAAGTCATAAGGTGCCCCGCATCCATGTTCGTCCCGCCAAAGCCAACCGTCGCGACGACGGTTCGCAGGTCCGGAGTCTTGAACTCCTTGCGCAGATCCTGGATCAGGTTGACAAGATGCTTTTCGTATTCGGCTTTGGGAACGTTTTTGTCTTTGTGGCCCTGAAACCAGACAAAACCAGCGATCTCGTAGCCTTGTCCCTGGTAATTGGGAACGATCTTGGCAATGTTCTTCAGCGTTTTGTGCACGCCCTCGACCATCAGGTCGTATTCCAATCCACAGAACTTGTTGGCTTTCTCCTCAGCGGTCTTGCCGCTGGAGGGCGGCCGGAAATCGAAACTCAACGAGCGGTTGCCCATCGACGACTCGATCAACAATACCGGTTCGTGATGGTAGGTGCCCATGACGTAGCCGAAAGGAACTTCAGGGCCAATGAATTTGCCGTTAGACATCGCCCCCAGCGGGCCACCACTGCCACCCTGCTTCGATATGCGTGTCTCCCAATACGTCACATCGTTACGTACGGTCCAGTTGCCTGCTTCGTCAGCGAACCAGGAGTATTTGCCTGCGCGTACAAGCGAAGTGAGATCGCCCTTACCTTTGAGATCGATATGCTTGAGCCAGAACGCTGCCGAGCCGCCTTGCATGTAGGTAATGGTGATGGGATAGCGTTTGCCCTGTTCGAGTCGCACCGAGTTCAAGATCGCCTCTGTACCCGGTTCCTGGCGATAAACTTCGTCATCCATCAATGTGGCTACCGCAGCGGCACTTGCCGCGAAACCGACATGAATTTCGTGCATCCCACTCATGGGAACATCGATAAAGGCCTTCGCTACCACGGTGTGGGGCCCCTCGATGGTCGGCAACTGAGCCCCCACGTCGCCCAGCGCGACCGTGGTCTCCTTGACCGGCTTCATGTGGCTGTAATCCGTGTCCGAACTGTATGCTCCTCGATAGATAGAAACTTTGGCCCCCTTAGGCGCGTCGAGTTCAGCAGTCTGAAAGACGCCATGCTTGATTAGTGCCGCAGGACCTACCGGCATCCGGCCGACCTTGATGTTCGGATCCGCCGAGAGGTAGATACTCGGATAGACGGGCCGAGCTCCCTGCAGATAACCAAAACCCACCATGTTGGATTGGCCAGCCAGAATGTAAACCTGGACCTTGTCGGCAGACGGCATGGTCTCGTCCGGCCTTGGCAAGACCGCCGGCACGCCGGCGGAAATGCTTGAGATAGCGACCAACAAGAGACTGAGCAGCAACATCCCTGGCAACTCGTTCCTACAGACCCGCATTGACCCGTTCCTTGTTTGCATCGTCTTTTCACTTTGTTTGCATCGTCTTTTCACTTTGTTTGCATCGTCTTTTCACTTCGCCATTTCGACTCGTTAACTCGTTCAGACAGGCGACGTGCCTGGTCACGATTCCGCATTGGATTCACGAAGAAGCCGCCGAGCTTGCAAGTCTTAGCCGGTTACTGCAGGGCAGACAAGATGACACAACGAACCGCCAGTCAGCCGTTGATGATCGTCTCTCTGTCTTCGCGTTGTCGACGGTTCCAGGTGCATCGCGTTGTGAGCCCTGATTCCTGAGTTGACGAAGAGCTTAATCATCGGAACTCCAGACCGTTGAAACCGTCATGCACAGAAACATACGCTAGAAACGGCCCTTCTCGGGTATCCGGCGCAGGCTGCAGGACGGGTGCTGCGGAACGAGCAGCGCGGTACCCACTCGTGTATGATCACCCAGTGATGCGAATCGAACTAGCCGCTGGCATAAACGCAACAAGGCGATTCACGACTCAAGAACGGGGAGAAGGTCATCGTGGTCAGTATCCAACGGGTGCCCCTATTGACGCTGCTTAGCCTGACGATCTTTCTCTCTCTGGTCGATAGCACAGCGCGGCATGCAGCGTCGCAAGACATTCCTGCTGCCGAATCCGAATTCACCGTCCAGCTGCAAACCGCGCAGAGCGGATACGACCGCAAGACGTGCTGGGTGCACACACGAGCCGGAGTGATTCCCGACGGCGCCCATTCGTTTTCCGCTGTGCTGACGATGCACGAGTTACGCATCAGCGGGTCGGACGTCTATTATCCGATCCACGAGCTGCGCAGCGACGATGGTGGCAAGACCTGGTCCAAACCGTTCAGCCAGGCGGCGTTTTCGCGACGCGACCGGCCAGGCGGAGTCGAAGAAGGGATTTGCGACTTCTGGCCCACCTGGCACGCCCAGACCCGCACACTGCTGGGGACGGGGCACACCGTGCGCTACATCGACGACAATCTGGAACCGCACCCCCGCCCCCGGAATACGGCCTACAGCGTCTACGATCCGGTCAAGCGACGTTGGGCGACGTTGCGAACGCTCGACACGCCCAGGGACGACCTGTTCTTCATGGAAGGTGCCGGCAGCACGCAACGGGTCGATCTCGAGAATGGAGACATTTTACTGCCGACGTATGCCCAACTGCCAGGCACGGCGAAGGGCCGCTTTACGGCGCAGGAGGTGTCATTCGTAATGCGGTGTTCGTTCGACGGCAAGACGCTGAAGTACGTCGAGCACGGCGATACTTTTACGCTGAAGACGGGGCGAGGGTTCTCCGAACCGTCCCTCGTTCGGCACGGCCGCCGCTACCTGATGACCCTCCGCAACGACGACCACAACTACGTCACAGCGGGCCCAGACGGGCTGCACTTCGACGCACCTCGACGGCTCGCCTTTGACGATGGTCAGGAACTAGGCAGCTACAACACGCAGACGCACTGGCTGACATTGGGTAATCGGTTGTATCTCGTCTACACCCGCCGCGGGGCGAACAATGATCATGTGTTCCGCCACCGGGCACCTTTGTTCATGGCACGCTTTGACCCCGAGCGACTCCAGGTCATCCGCAGCACGGAACGCATCCTGGTTCCCGAACGCGGGGCGCGATTGGGTAACTTTGGTGTGACCAGGATTAACGACCACGAAAGTTGGGTCACCGTCGCCGAGTGGATGCAGTCCAGCGGCCAGCACGCCTTCGATCCCACGAAGTGTGAAGCACACGGCAGTAACAACAGCATCTTTATCGCCAAAGTCCGCAGCCGACGTAAAGCGGACGCCCAGCGCCCGCCACCGATCCGCGTCCTGCCCTATCCCCACCTCAAGTCCGCATTGGACGCCGACCCACTGCCCATGGACCGGACGTGGCAACGGCTCCAGCAGGACGGGATCGCGGACGCGGCAAAATACGTCCAACAGGATCAACAAAGCGAGGCCAACCGCGGCCGGCTTGACCGCTACCGGCAAGAGACACTGGTCATCCAATGGGAGGGCGCACCCCAGGCCCGCTGGGCGTTGAACGTCGAAGGCAGAATGAGGTCGCTCTCAGGCAGCAAGCCCTACTTTCCGCCAGATGGGTGGCCGCGGCATCGGTGGGAGCGCAGCAGCGATCGCCGTTGCGCGTTGGTCTTCGAAAGTGACGCGCCGCAGGCGACACTCCGTGTCGCGTTTCAGGCGCAGCAAGATCATGTCGACTACAGGCTAACCCTGCAGTGCGATGAGGATCAGCCGCCACCTCCACACCTGGCAACACACCTCTGTTTCAATCACTGCTGGGCCGACGGATTCGGCCGCGACGCGCGGGTGAAAATTGGCGATAAGATCCGTTCACTCGGGCCGCTGCCGAACCCCAAACGCATCTGGATTCGCGTTGCCACGGTCGCCGACAACCCACTCTACGCTAGACTGAAACGCGCGCAGTTTGTCACCGACGGGATCGGTGGCAACTTGAACGAAACCCGACTGACCGGTCCAGCAGCAGCGCAGATCAAGGTTCCGATCCTGGCAATCGAGGGCAGGTTCATCGCGTCGGAGCGTCAAACGGGCCCTCCGGCGACCGTGGCGATCAACTCACCGCAGGCCATCGCTGTGGGCTGGTCGTTCTGGCCCTGCACCGATATCGATCTGGCATTCGGCAGCCTGCAGCCCGGCCAGCCAAAGACGGTTTCGGGACGCATCTATTTTCTCCAGGGACCCGTTGCAGATTCAGTCAGTAAGATCCAAATCCCAGACTGATCAAAGAACCAATCGTCAGGTTCGCCAGCTGGCACATCACCTGCCATGGCGTGCCGGTTTGGAGACCCGATTTTCAATTTGCCGCGCGTTGCAAGCGGTCGCGCAAGGCCAGACCGATTCCCTCAGCGGATGGCAATTCAACGACAATCCGCTGGCACGATTCACGATCCGCCCGTCGGAACAAGGCGTACATCTCGCGGGCAAACTGGCTGGTGTCCGTTGAGACCGAGTGCCATTTGATCCCGGCCGGAATCTCGCGCGGCGGCGGTACCGTGGTAATTAACAAGGTCGGCAGCGATT
>CAZITS010000329.1:0-6353 GCA_964542185.1 uncultured Pirellulaceae bacterium | reverse complement strand
GCTCTGGTAGAAGCTGTAGAACTTGAAGAAGTCTTCCGCTTCTCCCGCACGCAGAGACCCCGGAGTCCAGCTGACCGCCACGACAGCCAGGAGTAGCCATATAAGGGGCTTGCCTGGCTTGGAAACGTTGCAGAAACACCACGCGTTCTGGATGCTGCTACACCGGGTTGATTGTGCCCTGGTCAAATTCACGATTTCCTCCACTCGTTGAGTACCAATTAAACCTGGTGACT
This sequence comes from uncultured Pirellulaceae bacterium, assembly GCA_964542185.1. Taxonomy (GTDB): domain Bacteria; phylum Planctomycetota; class Planctomycetia; order Pirellulales; family Pirellulaceae; genus UBA9264. The sequence continues at coordinate 6,120 of CAZITS010000329.1, read as the reverse complement.
GATTCACCAGACGCATTGGAGGAGATACATCTGGAAAGCACAAACCAAACCACGAAGAAGTGTGCTCCCGCGAATACGGCCCCATCGGTTAGCGCACTCAGAGGCTATTCATGATCAAGACGGGAAGAGCCTCAAGACAAAATAGCCAAACGCACCGGCAGATGCTATCAATGCGGATTCAGAGTGTGGCGAAGTGAGCAAGGTTCAGCAAACGCAAGACTCGACGCGGATGGGCAGCGCGCGTCACCTCTGGTTGGTAACTGGCGATAGAGCACAGGAGACCATGAAGATGAATCAAAGGTTTTTGAATGTCTGCTGCTGGATCATTGTCATCGGCTGTTGTCTCGTTAGAACCGATGTTGTTGATGCGGCTGACCAGGTACTGAGTGGTCACGCAGGTTCGACAACTGGACTGGATTGGCACCCCGGCGGTGAATCGTTGGCCTGCGGGTGTTTCGACAAAACGATCGGGGTTTGGGATGTGAAAACCGGAAAGCGGCAGCGAACACTCTCCGGGCATACAAGTTATGTCTATTGCGTTGCCTGGAACCGGGATGGCACCAGACTCGCTAGTGCTAGTTATGACCGAACCGTGAGAGTGTGGGATATGAAAACCGGTCGTCAAATCCACAAGCTCACCGGACACAGCGCTCCGGTGCTGGGGGTCGTGTGGAGTCCCGATGGTTCAAAAGTGGCCAGTGGAAGTTTAGACAAGACTGTCCGTGTTTGGGACGCCAGCAATGGTGGCAATCTCAGTGTGCTCAAAGGGCATACACATTACGTGATCAGCGTCGACTGGAGTCCGGACGGAAAACGGCTGGCCAGTGGTGGATTTGACAACACCATCAAGCTGTGGGATCCGGATACCGGCGAAGAGACTCAGACTCTGACGGGACATGACGGTGCCATTGAAATGGTGCGTTGGAGTCCCGACGGAACCAGACTGGCAAGCGGGGGGCGCGACCTTACGGCGATTGTGTGGGCGTTCCCGGCGGGAAAGCAAGTGCGCGTGTTCAAAGGCCACAAACGGCGGATCGAAAGTGTGTCGTGGCGGCGGGACGGCCTGCAGTTAGCGACTGGCAGCCAGGATGGAACGGTCAAAGTTTGGGAGGTGGCCACCGCCAAAACGCTCCACACACTGACCGGCCACACGAAGCCAGTTCGCGGGGTTACCTGGTCTCCGGACGGGAAAATTCTGGCCAGCGGGAGCGACGATCACTTGATCAAATTGTGGGACATGTTTCATCGTGGCCAGGGCCAAGAGTGAAGCTGGTGTGATCTCGAGACGCGATGGTTGCCAACTGGAACGTACCGCGAGCACTTTCAGAGACTTGCTGATGGCATCTCTGCCGTTGACATGAAATGCTGCGTTTTTTCCAGCAAGTGAAGAAAGCAAGCAGTGTTTTTCTGTGTCCGTTCCGAACCTGGGCGCGTTGTGCCAGTGGCCGGGTGCGCTTTCTTGCAGGTCACCACGTCATCGTTGCGGGGGTAATCACACGCTCCGGTAGTGGAGTACGACTACTCGACGACGAATTCGATCTTGCCTTTGGCTACAAACAGACGGATGAACCGCATGCCGTTGACTTCGACTTCTTCAAACTTGACCTCCGACATGGCCGGAAGCACACCGGCGTTGTGGAGTCTGGACAAATTTCGTGCACGGACTCGGTAACCATGCTTTGCTTTGAAGAGAGGTACCAGGGCCGTCGCTTGTTCGTGCGGGTTCTTGATGATGAGTGAAATTGTCTGTTGTTTCCAATTGCAGCTGCCAGTCACTTTGGCTCCGTAGTTTTCGGGCAAGAGCAGTTGGCAGGGGCGCCCATTGGTACTCTCGATCAGGCCTGGAGTTTGGGTGACGACCAGCAGGGCCGGACGTTTCCTGGGAAAGTCCGCTGAATACTCAACGCGTTTGGGAAGAGATTCAAAGAAACCAGCTTTGCTGTGTCTGGCCAGACGTCGGATGGGGGAACTATCGGTGACACCATCGTAACTGACATCGTCGGGGTGTGGAAAATCGATCCGCCAGACCCATGTCGGACGGTCGGCCTTGAAGTCTGCAAAATCTCCGGGGTCGTAAGTAATCGTTTGACGCTCGAGGCGGTCATCATGGTTCATCAGGGCGATCAGGCCACTGCGGCCCAATTGATACGGCTGCGTCTCCAGCTCCGTCTCGTGTGCCCACCAGCGCGGGCGGAGATTCAGTGGGGCGTAAGTCCGCATGCGAAGTTCAAAGCCAGCTTGAATCCAGGGCAGGCTTTCGATCGTAAAACTCGCCTGTTCTGCGGGGAACCCATGTGCAAAGCCGTTGAAGCTCATGCGCACGTTCCAGAGGATAGGCGCAAACAGACGCATGGCCGCGGACGGCGCGCTACGGAAAGTTTGGTATTGTTGCCAGTCCTTGGCCCCGATAAGTATCAGTGGGCGCCCTCGCGGATTCATCGCGTTGTGGGCCATCTGCCGGCTGGCCCACATGCGCCAGTCATGCTCCCAGGTGGAGAACCAGGGGTGTTCGGAGTATCCGATGTCGTTGTAGAGAGCGAACGGACTATTGTGAAAGATGGGGATCTCGGCGGCGCGGCACGTATCGACTAACCGTTGATACAGTGGATAAACGGCCTCCTCCTGACTGGCAGTGTGGCCTTTCCAATCCACGAAACTCATGTTCGTGCAGAAGCTGTCGATGTAGTAGAAGTCGATGCCCAGATTCTCAATCCGTTCTTTGCAGCGACGTACCCAATAGTCCTGAAAAGCCGGGTGGCTGTTGTTGACCGCTACGCCAATGGGATAGTGCCAGTCACCACTGTAGTCGGCTGCGTTGCCGTAAACCTCACCGTTTCGTCGATAGACAATGGCCTCTGGGTGGTCTTTGAGAAACTGCGCGGTGCGGTCGAATCCTGCATGCCCGGTGTGGGTGTAGTCACCGATTTTGAGCCGAGGGTGCTGACCGGAAGCCGTGAGGAGCTCTTGGCGGGATTGGACGAATTCACCCGGCTTATAGGGATTGCGGGTGACGTAGTAACGCTCGTGCTCTTCAACCAGGTACTCAGCGGGATCCTTGCCCGCTTTGGTCAGCCATTGGCGATAGTCGGCCACTGATTGTTCCCGGGTAGATACGGTGATGTAGTTCGATTTCCACTCCGCATCGTTGGCAGGATACCCCCAGGAACTAACAAAGTAGCCGTAATTGACGACCGTCGCGTAACCAAACCACATCTTGTCGAGTATTCGCTTCCATGAACGACCGGCCAATGTATTGGTTCTGGTGGGGCTGACATGGGTATCTTCCCAATCGCTCATGACGATGTCTCTGACCCATGCAGGCCGGTCGAGGGACTCGTAATTGAGCATCTCACGGATGGTTTTGCGCTGGGAATAGGTGTGGGCGAAGTCCGCGTAGTTGCCCCTGGTAACCGGATACGCCACCGTTGCGGCGACAGGTTCCTGGACCCCGTTGCCGACCGGACCGTAGAGGTACGGCATCTCCCACCGTCCCGGAGTTGCGACACTCCACGTTCGTTCGATTCCGGGGATCTTATAGTCGACCAATTGGCCGTTTCCGTTGACGACGGGAAAACCTGTGAATTTCGGGATAAACATCCAGAATGTTGGTTGGCCCCCGCTGGCGAGGCGTACCGTGGAAAGCGTGACGTCGTGGGAAAAATTGCTGAGGCAAACCATCCCGGTACTGTCGGCATTGCGCAGGTCGACCACATCGTCCAGGTCGCTGGTACGCAAGTTTGTATGGCTGTATCCATGGGATCCAGGGTGATGCAGCACCGCGTCGTGCCACATGCGACCAGGCAGTTTTACCCCGGCCGAGAGTAGCAGGAAGCCTTTCTCCTGAGTGGGGGCAATGACCTCCACACGCTTGCAAAACCAGTGCAGTTCCGGCTCGAAAAAGTAAGTTTTTGAGAGCTGGATCCCAAGTTTGTCGTTGACGCATTTCACAACCAGTTTGTTGGGAAGTTCATGATCATGGACCGCGACGATCCGGTCGTCTTTTTCGCTGCCCTGAAGGCCGCCTTTGACGGTTGGCAGTCGATAGGTGTCGTGGCTTCTGGACAACAGGCGGAACTTGTTTTGCACCACTCCTTCGATGCAACCTGTCTGGTCACTAATCGTCCAGACTTGTCCGTCGTGTCGTAATTCCCAGTTGGCCGCATGGGTCACTGCCGGGAATTTGCAGAACAACAAGACGATCGTCAGGAGCCACGTGGTATGGAGGTGCGCCATCGTCATGCCTGCCAGGAGTTGTCGTCGAATGTCATTGAGTCCACGTCCGATCATAATATCTAAAGGTGTTTTTTGAAACGGTTCTGGAAGCGAACCAGAACCGGATGCGGGGCTCTGAACCTGCCCTGCACTTGCATTTGCAGTGCGGCACTTATACCCATCTTCGGATACGAACATGGTGTGCGGCACGAGACAGGTCGAGGGAAGACAGGTTCCGCAGTTCGTGACACTGGCCGGTGCGCTGCGTTCGCATCACGGGTGTCGATTGCTGGCAAGATTCTTGTAACGTCGTGGCTCGCATTTCGTTGATGTGCAACTTCAAGTGGCGGCCCAGGCGAACAGCCGTAGCGTGACTCCCGCACTTGACGTGAGGACGATACAGGGTGCTACTTTACGGACCGTGTTTTGTCACGCCGGTTCTTTGTTCTCCGTTTGTCCCCATTCCCTGAAACGGAGAACGCGCAACGGTGTGACACTGCGGATTAATTAGAAGACTCGCTGAGGACATAGACGGGGACCCAGATGCCAGGAGTTCCACCCGTTGTGCAAACCCATCCTAGAACCAAACGCGATGAGGCTTTGACGCCCTCAACCGGTTGGCAGACCACGTCGTCCAGGTAAAACTCCGCTTCGTCACCTACAGTTTGGGCACCGATGTAAGGTGTCGAACCGTCGACGATAGAAAATGACATCGTCATCCGCGTCCACCGCGAGGCGGTACTCGTGGTTCCGTAATGCAGGTTGTTGCCGTCGTGTACGATAAGACGGGCTGTTCCCGTGGCGGTGTAAAGCCAGCCACTCAATTGGTAGCGTTGGCCAGGCGTTGTATCCGGGAGGTACTGCCGGACCCCGGCACCACCACTACCGACCACCTGAAGGGCATGCTCGCCACCGTGCGCTTGTTCCTGGCTCTTTTTATGGGACCGCGGTGTGCCATAGCGTTTCCAGTGTGTATCCCGTTCCATGTTTCCGTTCTGGATTATTTCTTTTCCCATGATCGTTGTTTCCGCAAACGTCGGCGATTGGTTAAACCGGAACGCCCCACGTGGCCACCGACCTTTCGCCGGTGGTCCATTTCCGGCTGTCAGGCTGCGACCACCAACGACCGATCCGGGGTCGTCAGAGTAATCGACGTCGACGACACCCGCTGCCCACATACGATGATTCCTGCCGATGTGATTGGCCCGACAACCTGGGTCCAGCTTGACTCGATCCACGGGAGTTCGTCCCTCTTCCCGGGCCACCCAATTGTCGGAAATGACGCAATTCTCGGCACTGACCTGCGTTACCGCACGAATTAGTGCAACTGCCTGAGTGGCTTGGCCAGTCACCGTTTCTCCTGCCTTGAAGGTGCCGGAAACTTCGCGGAGCATGAGTTTTTTCGGCCGAGTCAGCCAAACGCGGTACGGTACTGGGATGGGGAATGTACCACCGAATAACGGATCGGCCTGTGAGAGAGAAACGATCCCGGTTGCTCCCGAATTACTTCCCTTGACCGTCTCGCCGAGTTGGAAATGCGCTCCATCTGGTTGGACATCGATTCGCGTCTCAGACGCCAGGTGAATGGCGTACTTGGGTCGTATGGGCGCATCCCCGCGCGTGGAAATTCGAGACCTGGTGAGCATGACGCTGCGGCTGGCGATGCGGATGGCGTCGTACTTGTGTGGGCCGAGCGACTTGGGCTTGTTGTTGGTCTCGACCCACATGCGTTCAACGACGACCGGAGTGCCCGCCATGTCAGAAACAACCAGTCCTTCGCACGCGTTGAGTTCGGCATCGCAGTCGAGGAGCCAGCAGCCTCCCGAGAGGTCCGTCCTTGTCACGCAAAAACCGCGCCCTCGGTTCTCCATGCTGCGGCAGCATGAAATGCGGGTACCATTACAGTCG
>CAZITS010000328.1:0-6365 GCA_964542185.1 uncultured Pirellulaceae bacterium | reverse complement strand
CAGCAACTTTGTCTGCGGCAGGCTTCTTGGTCGCTTCCACCTTTTTTGCTAACTCTTCGGTTGCCTTTTTTGTGTTGTCTTGCGCCGTTTTCAGATTCTTATCTTCAGCTTCTTTTCGTTTATTTGCCGCATCCAGATCACCCTTGGCTTTATCCTCTCGGATTTTTGCCAGGTCGACCGTCCGTTTCAACTCTTCTACCGTTAGCCTTGCGCGGAAGCTACCTTTGGACACGGCTACTTCTTTGCCATCGGCTGCATTCCACAGCTTGGCAGTATTGTTCGCACTCGCCGAGACAAATTTAGCAAAGTCCGGTCGTACGGCGACGGAAACAACTGGCCCACCATGGTTCATTGAACGAAGTTGTTTTCCATCCGCCACATTCCAGAGCCGAACGGTTCCATCCTGGCTTCCCGAAAGTAACTGAGAGCCGTTGGCCTGCACTGCAACGAGGCTGTGCACCGCGCCGCCGTGACCCTTGATCTCTCGCTGTGGCTGCGCATTGTCTACCCCCTCGCCCGGCACATTCCAGACGCGAATCAAATTATCGTCACCAGCGGTGGCGATCTGTTTCCTTCGCTAACCAGCGCGACGCCGTTGACTGGTGACGGCGTTGCCAAAGCTGGTCCATCCTGAGCGAACTTCTGTACGTTCCAGACAAGTACCGTTTTGTCGGCCGACCCCGAGACTAACTTGGAACCATCGGCCGAGAACGCCAAGGCCTTAACGGCAGCGGTGTGACCAGAGAGTGACACCGACACCCTGCCTGTGGCCAGGTCGGACAATCGCACTTTGCCGTTCTCTAAACCAAAAGCGACCCAACGGCCATCAGCACTGGTGGCAATGATGTGCGCAGCGCTATCTAATTTCTCCAGCGCATGTCGCTGGACATTCCGCGGACGCCGAAAAATCTTGACTGTCCGATACCCGCCGGCTGCCAGGTATTGCCCATCCGGGCTGAAACCTAACGACTGCACGACATCAAAGAACGCCACGCCTGGCCGATCGTAAATTTCCGAATTCAATAACGTCGGGTCCGTAAGGCGCCCAACTTCTCGCTTACTCGGTGCGTGATAAATAAACACCTGATTCGCACGGCCCGCGGCGACATACTGCCCGTCGGGCGAAATCGTCACGCTGTAGATCGGGTTCACTCCGGCCGGCAGGGGCTGCCAGTCAGGCGCCCCGGAAATTCCTTTTACTTCACCCTTCGCACCCTGATCGATCCAGAGTTTGATTAACCCCAGCTCCTGAGGACTGAGACTTTTGGCCCCAACAGTGTTGTCATCCGGAGGCATAAATGACTCTTGCTGCCGTGCTGCCAGCTTCAACAACAGACTCTCACCGCCTTTGCCTGCAACGACCGACGGCCCATCACTCCCCCCCTTGAGGATGCTAGCCGGGGTTTCCAGCACCAGGTCACTCTCCGCTTCGGTACTATTGTGGCACGCCAGACAATTCCGGCGAAAAATCGGCAGAATCTCCTTCTCAAAATCGACTGCGTCGTCCCGTTTAATCTCTTCGATGGCGGTCGGCTTTTCATCTTCTGCAAAAGCGACCGTATTCAGGACGAGCCCCAGGAATACGGATCCCAAGACTGAGCTGGAGAACATCGTATAACGACGCATGACAATGGACCTTCTGGATGGGAGATATTGTTGATGATTGTTGTGGGTTCGATACGATCCCTGCACCCCGAACCAGCGTCCAGCGCAGCAAGGCGATCGCAATTACCGTAGTACTATTTCTCCGCAGCCACCTCGACCTTGAGGACGATCTGCTGGGATGCCTGGACGTCGATGTTATTGAATTTGGCCTTTGCCCGGATCGTAATCGAGTGGTCGCCGACCGGCGCCTTGTCCGTCGCAGCGACTTGCAATTTGGCCTCTTTCTGGTCCTTGGCGATCGAGAGCTTTTCCACAGCCAAACCTGCCACCCCCTTGGGAAATTCGACAGTAATCTCCACGGCGTCCGCAAAACCATAGAGCCGTTCTAACGAAACGGGCACTTCGATTTTGGCCGCCGCTTTCACAACGGCGTTGCCGGCCGCAATTTTCAAGGGAGTGTCGACAACTCGGAGTTGGATGGGTGTCGAAACAATGGCAAAATTTAAATCCTTGGGCTCGTTCGCCTTCTTGACGTCTGTAACTTTCTTGTCGGCGGCCGCCTTGGCTGCCTGGACACGTTTATTCTTCTCTTCGATTTCCTTGTGCTTGGCTTCGGCTTTCTTGCGCACCTCTTCCGCTTCAGCCGCTTTTTTCTTCGCCTCGTCCGCTCCGTCTTTCGCCGACTTGGCTGCTTCACCGGCCGACTTGGCTGCTGCATCCAACTCCGCCTTGGCGGCCTTCAGCTCTTCCGCGACCTGCGCTACGGCGGCAACGATCAGCTTTTGCTCCGCTTCGGCCCGGGCCACAGCATCCGCGTTACGCGGAATTTTAACCTTGGTATCCGACCTCAGGTAAAAGTTATACAAGCCAACTTTTGCCTTCGCATTCGTAATATGTACCGCCAATGTTCCTTCACTCTTGTCGCCGTTGATCTCCAAGTCGCCGGGCTTTACTTCACCCGGGACGTTCTGGGCAATCAATTTGAACTTTTCCCCGAACCCTAACCGTCGCGCCACTTTGATCGGCACATCGATTTTGCCACCGCGTGACGTCTCCAACGGCTTCCCGTCACCAACTTGCACAAGCGCTGGATACGTCTCACGCGATGTTACCGAGAGCACAAGGTCACGCATGACCCGAAAATAAGCAGGCTGCGTGGTTCGGTTTCCCGTATTCCAAACGACCGAAATGATCCGCGCGTAACGGGCCACATCGCGATCACCGACCTTGGCTTTCCCGACAATCCGGATCGGACCCATCCAGTCCTTGACTTCGTCCTGCGCCTTGAAAACCAGCCAAACCGACGATGCGTTACTGGGAAGTGTCGCACCAGCACATTCAACACCCTCAGGCAGACCTTCGACGGCAATCTCAATTTCACCACCAAACCCGTCCTGACGGACAGCCACCAACTCCATCAGCGCCGTACCACCTTTCCGCAAAACAGGCGAGTAATAAGACACCGTATTGGCGTTGGCGACCTTCAATTGCCGCGCGTTGGCGATCAGCCGAAAGTCCGGAACTTCACTACGAATCTGCAGCCGGTAAATGTATCGTCCGTCACTCCGTGCTGTTCCTAAACTGTCACGAACCCTGACGCGATAAACCCCATCCTCCGGCACGGCAAATCGATACGAAGGATCGTTAGTTGAATAGTCAAAATCGCCACCAATTCTGCCATTCCGATTGTCAACGTCGTCCACGTATGTCACATCGGCGACCTGCTCTTCACCCTTATCGTTTTTGGTGACGCGTTGAACCAGCAGATCAGCATCCGTCTCCAGACCCAAACGGTGCGAGATCAAATCGACTCGATAGACAGAGCCTTTTTTCGCCTCAAATTCTACCCAGTCAATGTCCCTCTGCGGATAGAAACGACCCGCGACTTCACAGGGAACCACCACTTTTTGCGCCTTGCCCGCAGCGTCATTTGGCTCTTGCTCGATAGTGACAGGCGCCGCAGCAAATCCAATCCGGATCGGATTGAGCTGGGCATACCGATAGTCGTATCCATTAAGCAAAATCCCAGCGGGAGCGAGCGGCGATCCGGCACCCAGACTGTCCTCACTCTGCTGCTGCCCTGGCAACGGAATCTTGACTTTCAATTGCTGCAGCGGCTGACCGTCCGACGTCAAACCATCCACAACCTCGCCACCAGGCAAGTTACGACCGTAAAGAGTGTATTCGCCATTCGATCCCGGCAGGCCAGCTGGCGGAAAAACATAGTCCACATGCGTGCCGGCATGGATCGACAAGCGATAGAACAGCTCAGCACCACCACCATAAATGTGGTCGTGCAAACCTACGGTAAAGGTACCGTCCGCTGGGGCGCTAAAGTCGATCAACGGGTCCTTGCCGATACTATCACGGACACGAAGTAGCTCCTTGCCGGTCGAGTCGTACAGCACGAGCGTACCATCCAGCTTGGAGTCGACGCGTTTGGCCAGGCAATCAAAAATGACCCGCTGCCCCGCCTTCAAGGCAACCTTGAAATAATTCACGACATTCGCGTCGGCGCGCCCAGTGACCGTCGTCCCGACGGCGACTTCCTTGGCGGTTTCCAGGGTTGCGTTCGACCCATCGTCCATCATCTCCTCATACGATCCGACGACAAACGCCCGCGGATTTGAGGCCCCGAATCTGCCTCGGACGCGGGCATCGTAGATTCCCGGTGGAACGTCAGCAGCTATCGTAACGGTGAACACGTTATTGACGGGCACAGCGTCTTTATAGAACTCTGCCGGAGGATTCGTCTTTTGCGTGGCCTTGATCCCTGGATGCGAAAATTCAAGTGCCGTAAGGTCATCTTGATTGCCACCGCCGACAGTCACTTCCAGCGTGGCACCAGGCTTGGCACCCAGCGGGTAGATCGTTGTCAGTTCGGTAAGCGGAAGCTGACCGGACGCCACCAGGGCCAACCCAGCCACCAGAGCCAGCGACCACCACGATGCGCAATTTTGAATTTTCGTCATTCGAAATGATTCCTTCTATCGGAAACAAGCACAGTGTCTGCCCGGTCCTCCGGACCCCACTTCGCATTGCCACTCACTCAAACACCGTCCGACCCGGCAGAGTCCAACGGGCGGGGGACGCTACAATGCTCCACACAGCGGAGGAACTAATAGCGAGATGCCCGACTCCTGTCCGGCTTACAACTCAATTGTAATCTACGGACGCCAGTCAAGTACCATTTCTGGCAGCCGCATTACCACGAACATCCTGTCCATGCGTACGCTGGATGCACCACCGCACCCAGGCGTTACGCGAGGCACTCTCGATGACCACTAGTGATTAAAGAGAAATTCCTTCGTGTTGATCAAAGCCCAGACAATGTCCTCGTAGGCAACCTGAGGTTTTTCCTGGTGCTTCTCAATGTGCTTAGTGGCGATTTCTGACTCCTCGGACGTGGGTTCGCGGGCGAAAGCCAGCAGATAGAGCTCGCGGACTTTTGCCTGGTGCCCACGATCTGCGTCCTTGGCCATCTTGGCGGCCAGGCCATTACCGTCGGTTAGCTTGCCCTGGATTTCACTCGAATTCAACAGATGCAGACTCTGCGCCAAATTAGCCTCCGAAGACCTCTCACACTCGCAGGCGCTCGAGGATTCAGGACGACCAAAAACGGTCAGAAAATAGGAGCTGAAACCGTTGTCCTTCAACTGAACCGCCCGAGTTCCGCCCGGCAAGCCACCAAACCCGGTGCTCGTTCCAGCAACCTGATTGATCGAATCGAGCAAGACTTCGGCATTCAAGCGTTTGGGGAAATAACGCGAGTAGTTCTGCTTGTCGTCGCGATTCCACTCGTTCGGCTCCGCGGACAGCTGATAAACACTGGAACTACAAATCGTCCGTACCAAATGCTTCAAGTCAAACTTGTGAGTGATGAAATCGCGTGCCAACGCATCAAGCAACTTGGGATGCGTGGCCGGGTTAGTCACCCGCATGTCATCCTCCGGATCAACCAGGCCCCGCCCAAAAAAGTGCTTCCAATAGCGATTAACCAGGGCGTAGGCGAAGAATCGATTTTCGGGATCGGCTAACCAATCCGCCAGATACTGGCGAGGATCTTCATCCTGAGGAATCTCAAGAGTCGGAGTCCCCAGGCCGGTCGGCTTGACATTCTGCTTGGTCTTCGGGTTCTGTGATTGCGCCACCCCACGATTGTGGAAAATGCGATCGAATCCCGGGAAATCGGATTTCTTACGGCCGACCCGAGAGAAAAAGGCAGCAAAGCCGTAATAGTCCTGCTGACTCCAGACTTCAAATGGGTGATGGTGACAACGCGCACACTGAATCCTCAAACCCAGAAACAGCTGTGCAGTATCTTCAACCTGCGCTGACTGATCCTTGACTTCACGATACCAGGCAACTGGAGGATTCTTGGCAGGCGCTCCGGTAGAAGCGACGATCTCCCGGACAAACACATCGTACGGCTTGTTGTGATAGAAGCTATCACGAATCCAATCATAGAAGGCAAATGTAGCCGAACGATCTTCAGCGCGACGCCGCTTGTTACGCAAAATCGCGTTCCACTTGTTCGCGAAATAATCTGCGTAGTCGGTACTGTCCAACAGTGCGGTAATCAACTTGTCGCGTTTGGCAGGATCCTGGTCACTGAGAAACTGCTCAGCCTCAGCCTGGGATGGCAAACGGCCAGCAATGTCGATCGTGACCCGCCGCAAGAAGGTGGCGTCACCGGCAACAGTCGAGGCAGGCAATCCGAGTGCCTTCAGCTTGGCAAAAACAAGTTGATCAACAAAGTT
>CAZITS010000327.1:0-6377 GCA_964542185.1 uncultured Pirellulaceae bacterium | reverse complement strand
CGTCGCTAAGCTCGAGACACCATACGTCCTCGGATCAAAAGGCCTTCAGACAACCACGGGGAATCTGTTTTTTATCAATAAACTTCCATCCGAATTCCAAGTTTTCCTTGCGAGCATTCGGGAGTTTGTCGCAATCGTATTGTGGGCAATAATAAAGCAGCCTCAGCCCTCATCCAACCCAACTTCCTGACATGGCTGCCACATCTCTCCAGCACCCTGGTCAATCGCAGACTGAAAGTACTCAATGTCGCTCAGCAAACAAGCCGAAATTGTCGCACGGATGCTGCGGGAAACAAACACACGTGTGGTATTCGCGGAAAGCTGCACAGCCGGCCTCGCTTCCGCTACCCTCGCCACACAGCCCGGCATTTCAGAATTCCACTGCGGCGGCGTGAACGTCTACCGGAACGCGACCAAATCTGCTTATTTGGATATCGCGCCGGAAACACTGAAACAATTTGGAGCTGTGAGCTCGCAAGTCACAGAAGCTATGGCACTCTCTGTACTCGAGAAAACCCCCGAGGCAAACATTGCCGGCGCGATTACAGGTTTCCTGGGACCTGGCGACGAAGCCTCGCAGGATGGCCAGTATTTCCTCTCGGTCGCTCAGCATCCTGGCGAGCTGCAAGAACGTGACCTGGTACGTGTCAAGACATGGGCTTGCCAGTGCCGATTGCAGGGACGCATCCAGCGGCAACAAGAAGTGGCTGAACAAGTGCTTGTTACTTTGGCAAATACCCTATCAAGGCCCAGGGATGCGGATTGACGAGACACGTCTACAGAACCTGTTCAACAGCTCTACATTGGCTGTTGCGTTCAGAGAAACGAACCCGGACACACCACCAGCCGTGGTCTTTCCGGGTTCGTTTAACCCTTTCCACCAGGGCCATCGTCAAATGCTCACAGTCGCGAGCAAAGTTCTGCAGCATCCAGTCGACCTTGAAATCTCAATCGAAAATGTCGACAAACCTGCACTCAACGCCACAGAAATTACACGCCGCATAAGCGATTTGCCTGCGGAGCAAAGAGTCTGGGTTACACGGGCCGCTACCTTTGCCGAAAAATCACGGCTGTTTCCTGACTGCACCTTTGTCGTCGGAGTCGATACGATCCAACGACTCGCAGCAGCGAAGTACTATCGCAACAGTAGTGCAGCCAGCGAGGCAATCGAAGAAATCCACGCCCACAACTGCCGATTCCTGGTATTTGGCCGGCTTGTCCGTTCACGTTTCCTGGAATGCCATGACGTGGACATACCGCCTCGTTTAGCCGAGATATGCCAGCCTGTGCCAAGCGACCAATTTCGTGTAGACATCTCTTCGACCAGACTAAGGCAGTCGGACAAGGCCCCCTGAGTTGGCGCTCGTAAAAGCCGAAACACCCAACCTTCTGTCTGCCAATATCATGCGCCGAATGGAATTCCGCGATTCTCTTGTGACAACCTAGGCTCGCCTCTCCAGCCCCATAACAGTGGTGAATATGCGACATCTCCGGGACGTGGCTGGGCAAAGTCAAGAAGCTCAAAGCAAGCTGTCATCCGGAAGGAGAAGCGTGGGATGGTTCTGTGTGACAACCTCTAGCCTACCAGCAATATCTAGACAGGATCATCTGGCAGGTTAAGATGCGGCCACTGGAAATGAAGCAGACATCACGAATCCAAATCGCGAGATCAAGCTGAACTCTAATCCACCAGCTGATAATCCAACCCGGCATCATACCGGTACCACTGAACAGACCTCGGGTACCGCAGAACAGTCCAGAGGTTGGGTCCTCACAGGAACGGCGTTGCTCGTACTATTAGCAGCAACGCACTTTCTGGTCGATTCAGCTGCTTTAATTCTGGCTCCACTCTGGCCGCTGCTCGGCAATCAAATTCAGCTCGCCAATGGCGGCATCCTATGGATGGTAGCCCTTTGGTCGATCTCGACATCGTTTGGCCAATTCGGAATTGCTTGTATTGCTGACCGCTTTCCTTGTCGCTGGATGATCTGGGCAGGACCGGCTGTCGCCGTCGCTTGCATGAGCTGCCTCGGCTGGGCCACGTCAACCTGGACACTGGCGGGCTTACTTTGCCTGGCTGGACTGGGAGTCGCCGCCTTCCATCCGGAAGCGGCCGCCAACGCGGGAAATTGCCTTCCGGAGCGCCGCAGTCAGGCAATGGCGGTCTTTGCACTGGGAGGTTACCTTGGCCAGTTCTTTGGCCCCATCTATATCGGTTGGGTTACCGAACATTACAACCTGCAAAGCCTCGTCTGGAGCATGATACCTGGTTTCGCCTGGCTTGTTTTCTTGTTCGCGTTGTTGCGTACTCCAACCCGAGGCTGCCCACGCGCTGCTTCACGCTTGGAAACGGCACGGCTGGGAACCAAAGACTCAACCATCCGGTTACTTAGTGAAAACGGCGGCCCGGTAAGTTTGCTGATTCTGATCGGTACACTACGCGTTGTAGCGGCCTCAGGCGTACCGCTATCTCTGGCATTCCTCCTGGACCCGCAAGGCCAAAACCCAACGCAAGCTTCTTTCCCAATCGCGGCCATGTATTTCGGCATCGGTGCGGGGGGTGCGAGCACCTTCTTTCTGAAACCGATGCAAGAGAGACGGGTGATGTGGAGCCTGCCCATCTGCGCAGGTCCATTCCTTATTTTGATTCCATTCACCACGGATTACTGGATGGTTCTGACTGTCGGCCTCAGTGGATTCTGCCTGGGAGTGACTTTGCCTATCCTCATCAGCTACGGGCAACGACTGATCCCCAAAGGCCAGCGGGTCGCCAGTTCCCTGACCATGGGAGTAACCTGGGGCGCCGGCGGCCTGTTGGTACCTCTGGTCGTCCACTTCTTGAAAGACCGCAACCTGGAAACCATGGCATTTCTGCTGTATGGGATTTGCGCGTTGCTTTCAGGTCTTCTCTGTCACGGCCTCCCCCAACTGGTTAATTCTAGCCCTCCAGACCAGTGATTCTCGGTCTCCCAACACTTCATGCAAGTTCCGATTTGGAAGCCAGGTCCCTTTGTACTCGACTTCCAAATATCGGAGCGGCTAAAATGAAACACTGCACAACTGATACCGGCAATCTGCTGTCGAGAGGTGAAACCCACGATGTTCACGCTGCCACACACTCAATCCAGGTCAGGCCACTCCGCTGCATTCTGCGACGGTGTTCCGCGCCGCGGATTTCTTTGCGCTGGAACATTGACTTATGGTGGCTTGACTCTCGCCAACATACTTCGACTGCGTTCCGCGGCCCTGGCCTCGCAAACAACTTTGCCGGCACAACAAGACACGTCGGTCATTTTTGTAGAACTCGCAGGCGGCCCAACCCAGTTTGAAACTTACGACCCCAAACCGAAAGCACCTCGGGAATACCGTGGTGATTTTGGAATCACCCACACCAATGTGGCAGGCACCCATTTCTGCGAATTGATGCCCAAACAATCGCGCATGCTCGACAAGATCGCGATCGTGCGTTCCATCCAGCACGGCCATAACAGCCACGACCCGTCCAGTCATTTGTCCCAAACGGGATATTACAAGTCGGGCCCCAAAGGCGGCCCTAATCAACTCCCTTGCTTTGGTTCTATCGTCGCCAAACTGAGAGGGCCGAATCACGCTGCGTTACCCGCCTACGTCGCCATCCCTCGTATCATGCGCAATGGACAATCAGCGTTTCTGGGTCAAGCATACAATCCTTTTGAAACCATCAGTGACCCCAACGACCCCAAGTTCCATGTCCGCAACTTGACACTTGCGCGTGAATTGAACATCCGCAGACTGGAAAACAGGCGTTCCTTGCTATCAGCACTCGATGCCCGTCAGCAGCTTCAAGACTTGCAGGAATCCGCGGCGGCCGTCGATGACTTTTCACGGCAGGCCTTTGACCTCGTGCACGGCTCACGCGCGAAAAAAGCGTTTGATCTGTCCCAGGAATCGAATGCCCTGCGCGATCGTTACGGCAGAAACACCGTTGGACAAAGTATGCTCCTGGCACGCCGACTAGTCGAATCCGGTGTTACGTGCGTGACAGTACGATGCACGGGGTGGGATGACCACAATAATATTGCACCCAATCTCCGCAAGCGTGCCCCGGCTTACGACCAGGCAATCGCAACGTTGATTGAAGAACTTTTCGACCGTGGGCTACAGGAAAAAGTACTGGTCATCGCAATGGGTGAATTCGGCCGTACTCCCAGAATCAACAAAAATGCAGGGCGAGATCACTGGGGTGCTTTGATGAGCGTCCTGCTTGCCGGTGGCCGCTTGAAAACCGGTATTATTGGCGCTTCCAACAGTAAGGGTGAAGTTCCAGTGGAGTGTCAATATCGACCAGAAAATGTGCTGGCCATGATGTACCGCCATCTCGGGATCAACCCTGAAACCACATTTGACGATTTGTCAGGCAGACCGCGGTATGTCCTTGAACAACGTGAATTGATCCAGGAGCTCCTTTAAGCTGTCGTAACCTTGCCGGGCATTTGAGCGACGCAGGCTGGAATGCGTCGTCTCTTCTCTAGGCAACCGACTACGACACAACGTGACACGCTACGTGTTTTCCGTTTCGCTCGACATCACACAAGCCACGGCGGCAGCTCTCCAGATCGCGGGAGCTCGATAACCTTGGCACGATCGATTGCTTCGTGAGCCAGAATCTCCGCAATTGCGTCCTCTGGAGGAATTTGCTCGAGGTTAAGGACTCCGATCGCGGCACCACCGGGTTTATTTTCAGCACGACCGACTGACATTTGCGCAATATTCAGGTCGTACTTGCCACAGATAGTACCAACAGCGCCGATAACACCCGGCACATCGGTATGCGAAAAGAGAAGAAGTACACCATCAAGATACGCTTCCAACCGGTACTCACCCAAACTGATCAAACGCGGCATTTCATTTCCGAACAAGGTGCCGGCCACTCGAAATGCGCCCGTTGTTGTAATTACCTCAACGGCAATCGATGAGCTAAACGCCCCCATCTCATGAACGGACTGCTCACTCAGTTCAAGTCCTCGTTCCCGGAAAAGCACCTCGGCATTGACAAGGTTTACTTCTTCATCCAGAGCACGTTGCAAGAGGCCCGCGCAAAACGACGCCGTGAGCAAGCGAGTTTCTTTCTGAGTCACTTCACCACGATAGCAAAGGGTACAGGATTGCGCACCACCCTCGTACCATTGAGACATTAATTGCCCCAGACGATGCGCCACATCCAAATAGCCTCTCAACGAGTCGAGTACTGCAGGATCAATCACTGCTGTATTGACTGCATGTCGCACCTCTCCTGTTGACAGATAGTTGATCAATAAATTAACCGCATCCACAGCAACTCGAGTTTGTGCTTCTTCGGTACTGGCGCCGAGGTGCGGAGTGCAAAGCACGCCCGGCCTCCCAAACAAGGGGCTTTGCTCGCACGGCTCGCTTTCAAACACATCCAACGCGACCCCTGCAATCTGCCCACTCTCTAATCCCGCAAGCAGCGCCGACTCATCATAGATACCTCCGCGTGCACAATTGATGAGTCGTACACCTGTGCGCAACAGCGTTAACTCCTGATGACCAATAAGGTGACGTGTCTCTTCAGTTAGTGGCGTGTGCACAGTCAAGTAATCAACCATAGGAAGCATGTCCGCGACTTGCTCCACAATGTCAATGCCTAGCTTAGCTGCCTGTTTGGCAGCCACGAATGGATCGTACCCGACGACCTGCATTTGAAAGGCCTGCGCTCGGCGAGCAACCTCCTGTCCAATTTTACCCAGGCCGACAATTCCCAATCTCTTATCTGCCAATTGAGAGCCCATATACTCTTTTCGATTCCAACTTCCCTCAATAAGACTCTGATATGCTGGCGCTACCTGACGCGACAAAGACAACATTAAAGCAAAGGTGTGCTCAGCGGTGCTCAGCGTGTTTCCAGTCGGTGTATTCATGACCACAATTCCCAGTCTCGTGGCCATCGCTTTATCGATGTTGTCAGTTCCAACTCCTGCACGCACAATCGCCTTCAACCGTTTGTTGTTCGCCAGCACTTCGGCCGTCAGCTGGACACCACTGCGACAGATCGCACCATCAAACTGCGTCAGCGCATCACGCAAGGCATTTCCTGTCAGGCCAGTTTGCACTTCATAATCGATGTGATCCGTACCATCGAGCAGGACCAAACCCTGCGGAGCAATTGGATCAAGAACAATCACACGAGGCATGGAGTCGCGATACCTTTTCCTGTTATTACAGGACGTCAAGAGCGGAGTACCGCTCACCGGGAAAAGTGGCTACGGAGCAACCACCGTATCGCATGCAACCCGCATCGGCTAGGTGTTGTGCAACTGGATTACCCCAGCAACACAATCCGCCTATCAGCGGCAGCGGTTCACAAACAGCAAGAACAC